>JAERRP010000705.1 GCA_016735415.1 Desulfobacterales bacterium
GGCACTGTCAAAGGCAAAAGGAACATGGTCGCTGAAAAACTGGGCCCGCGCGATTTCCATCGCCCGGTCGGCCGCAGACGTATCTTCCGCAGGGGCGGCCGGTGCCTTGGGCTCTTCGGGCGGGGTGGTTGTCGTGGTCTGGGTCTGCTGCCCCCCGGATTCGGTAGCGCATGACACCATCGTCATCAGGCCGGGCACCACCAGCACCAGTGCCAGGATTACCCACAATTTTCTCTGCATTTTTCCTCCTTTCAACAACCGAAGCAAGTTATTAAAGTCCTGTATTAGGCGACCATTGGGGATCGGTTTGCTCTCCCGGAAATGTCAGCAGTTTGCGCTGGTCGGTTCCGAAAGCAGTCATGACATAGATACGCGCACGTTCTTCCCGGGTGGAACTGAAAACAATCATACTGCCATCCGGAGACCAGGAGGGCGATTCGTTGTTCCCGGCGTTGCGCGTCAATTGCGTTGGCGGCCGGCCGTCAAAACCGGCGACGAAGATATCGTTTCGCCCGCCTTCCATACCGGAATAGGCGATTTTATCACCTTTGGGCGACCAGGTCGGTTGGGTGTTGTAGCGCCCCTGAAATGTGAAGCGGTCGACCCGTCCGCTTTCAAGATCTTTCACATAAACCTGAGGGTTTCCGGCCCGGTTGGAGACGAAAGCAATTCTCTTCCCGTCCGGGGACCAGGTCGGGGACACATCACTGCCCCAACTCTTGGTCAACCTTTTAATAATTTTCCCTTTTCCAGTCAACAAATAAATTTCCTGATCACCCGTGAATGAAAGCGTGGCCGCCAGACGCATCGCTTCGAGTGATCCGTCCGGTTGCGGTTGCGGTTTCCAAGCCGGCGTGATGTTCAAACCCTTGTTGGCGATTTCAAAACCCCGCTGCTGGCGGCGGTGCTTGATGTAGAGGTTGGGTTTGTCCTTTGGATAGGCCGTGTAGGCAATCCATTGCCCATCCGGGGACCAAGCCGGCGACAGGGTGATGTTTTTAGTCCGTGTGAATTGGGACGGATTGCGACCGTCGAATTCGGCGATAAAAATCTCTTTGTTGCCGGTGCCGCGGGACACAAAGGCGATTTCACTGTTGAAATAGCCGCGATCGCCGGTCAGGTAATAAATGACCTCACTGCAGAATTTGCGGACGATTTTGCGCAAGTCCGCCTTTCGGCCGCGGTAGCGTTTTCCGATGAGCGAACGGGCCTTGACGGTGTCGAATAACCGCAGTTCCATCTCAATGGTACCCTCCGACAGCGACACGCCCCCCGTAATCAGCAATTCGGCGCCGATGATCGTCCAGTTGCGAAAACTGATGCTGCGCGCCGTCAATCCTGACGTCTTGGGATCCTCCAGAAAAGCCGCTTTATCGATCAATTTGAAATAACTTGTGAATTCCAGCGTTTCCGAAACGGTATCGCCGGCCTCCCGAGCTGTCTGGGTCGTGGCGGCATCCGGTGTCAGGGGCTTGAAGTCGGGGATTGCCAGTGGAATTTTTTTAAGAAATGGATGGATCTCGATGAATTCATCAACCGCACCGGCGGCGGCGGGGAAGGTTACGATCAGTGCCAAAGCGATGGCGCCGGCATATATCACCGTCCTGAATGTTATGCGCATACGTATTAACCTTTCACAATCATTTGAACAATGAAGTATTCGGTTGAAACGCTCGCAGGGCCGCATCCCTCCTGCTCCCGGCGACGCCATTTTACCTATTGGACCCCGGATGGGGTACAGCGCAGTCCCACCTCGATATAAGGCCGTGTTATCCCCTCCGGATGAGGCGCCACCGGGCTCGACTTCAATACGGCCCGGTAGGCCGCCTCATCCAGATGGCTGTTGCCGGAACTTTCATAAATCGCGACATCGGTAATCTCGCCATTGGGCAGCACGCGAAAGGTAATAAGGGTCGCCCGGTCCTGCACACTGCGCGCCATCTGCTGTGGAAAAGCAAAATTCATCCCCACGCTCAAACCGACATCCAACCGGTAGTTGTGGATGCGATCCATCACACCGACACGGCCGCTCGAACCACCGGCAGCGGCCCTCCGGGCCCCTTCCTGCCCCGCCACCGTTTTCTTCATGGTTTCAATGGCACTGCTGACCGCTTTGGCACGTTGCGGCTTCACTTCCCTGGGCGTCGGCCGTGTAACTTTCGTGGGCCTCGTTTTTTTGGGGGCGGTCTTTTTCTTCAACGATTTGACTACTTTGGTCGTCTTTTTCCGGGGTGCAATTGAAACTTGTTCTTTTTTTACTTCGGGCGGCGGCGGTTTGGGAACAGGAACGGGATCAGGTTTGACCGCCTTGGGCGCCGGCTTGGGCTGAGGTGCTGGCGCCTTGGCGGCAGGCTGCGGCGTTCCCGGCGTCGGCAGTGAAACCAGGTCCACATTAATGGACCGGGGGGCAGAGCGAAAAGGGCGGTCGAAGGATGACGGTACCACATAGAACATCCCCAGCAGGAGGAAATGGCACAACACTGAGACCCCGAGCATTATCATGTAGCTCCGGGTATCGTCGTCCGATCCGGCCAGCAGGGCGTGCTGATTCACAAAACGCGTTTTCATGCTTGCGCTATCCGGAACGCTTCTTGTTCTCGTTGACCGGCAGGGTCACCATCCCCAGCTTCTCGACCCCCGCGGCACGAATATCGGACATAATCTGAACCACTACGCCATAGGGTATCATTTTATCCGCTTTGAGATAAACCGTATTGTCACGGCGCACTTCGATGATTTTTTGAAGTTTTTGCTGAAAAATGGCCCGGTCGGCCTTGAAGTCACCGATAAACACCTGTCCGTCTTTATCGACACTGATGATCAACGGCTCGGTTTTGGTTTCGATCGGGGCGGCCGTGGTTTCCGGCAGCTCGACATTGACCCCTTCCATCATCATGGGGGCGGTCACCATGAAAATAATCAGCAGTACCAGCATGACGTCAACGAACGGGGTCACATTGATGTCCGACATTAAACCGTCGCTCAGACCTCCGTTTTTCATCGATTGCCTCCCGTGCTTCCCAGGATGTCGCGCTCGACAATATTGAGAAAATCGGCCGAAAAGCTGTGCAGTTCCGTTTCCAGCGTACGTATTTTACTCATATAATAATTAAAGGCGATAACCGCCGGGATTGCGGCCGCCAGACCGACGGCAGTGGCCACCAGGGCTTCGGATATCCCGGGGGCGACAACGGCCAGGCTGGCCGAGCCCATCTGACCGATGCCATGAAAGGAGTTCATGATGCCCCAGACCGTCCCGAACAGCCCGATAAATGGCGCGGTATTCCCCGTCGTGGCCAGAAAAGGAACCATTTTGGTCATTCGCATCATTTCGGTATTGATGGCCCGGCGCAGGGAGCGCTTGATATTGTCGACGCCGGCCACGCGGCTGCCCAGAGACGGGCCCGTGCTGCGGGCCGCCGCCCCCGGGACGGACTTGCTCAATTTGCGAAGCTCCATATAACCCACCCGGAAGATACGGGCCACCGGACTGCCTTGCAGCTGCTTGGATTTTCCGAATGCATCCGTTAAATCCCTGCTTTTCCAAAAAAAATCGATAAACATCGAAGATTCTCGGTAGGCCCGGCGCATGTAGCGATATTTGATCAGAATGATCGCCCATGAAGAAATTGAAAATATCACCAACAGCAGCAGAACCAATTGGACCACCAGTCCGGCATTTAAAACCATTCGGATGATATCAATATTCGCTGGACCCATTTCACTCTCCGTTATGATATAAAATCGTGCCGGTTCGCTTTAAACGTGTCATTCGCTGTTCAAGGAGATTATCCCCCTGAAAGGCTGCATTGTTCTCATCACCTGCCAAATTTAGAAAACGCTACTGAAATTAGGGGTAGGTGTCAACCTGTTTGCAGGCTTCGCCCGCTTCGTTTCCGACAGGCGCCGGATTCCGCTTCGCCGGCACGGGCCTTCGGCCTAACGGACACACGCCACGTGAGGAGACCATCCCGATGGCGGCATTAAGGGTTCGCGCAATAAAAAACGCTTTCGTGCTGCCACGAAAGCGTTGTCTGCTATCGCTAACAGCGGCATGCGACCCGCTTGCCTCCAGGCGATCCCATCCCCCGGGCACCAGTCGCTCCAAATGCCGCCTTTTAACGTTGATGGATTGTGACTTTTTGCGGGACCATAAACAATTGCCTGACGAGGCCAGATTAAGCGGTCGGGGTTGGATTGTCAAGCAACCCGCCGTG
>JAERRP010000810.1 GCA_016735415.1 Desulfobacterales bacterium
GTCCATTTTTGTTTATTTTGCCATCATTTTTTTTGGCTGTACTCAATAGTGACCTTTTTCTGGAGTTGGAGTCGGGCACAATCGACCGAGGCTTTGTAGGAAGTCCGTTGCTACGAACCGGAAGTGCTCTTTGGGCCACCGCGGACTCGATGCACGCCCACAGCTGAAGCACTTCTCGGCCCACGCGGCCGCAAGCGCCTCAACTTCGTCCTCATTGTAGCATCGGTCGGGTTGCCACCGTTGAAGCTCGATGGCAACGCATAAGCAGTAGGAAGACCGGTGCAGAATCGTTCCCTGCGCCATGCCTTGAGCCGCCTGTTCGCTCAGGTATGCCGCCCGCTCAGCGGCAAGAGGACCTTCTTTATGGCGGCGAAGAACACTAGGGTATTTGAAAAGGGTCTCGAACATGGTGTGTACCTCCTTAAAGAGGTCACTACCATGACGACTTGAATTATGTTGTGAAGTTTTGGCCAACTAGGCTATGATATCACAGGCTTGGTTTGACTTCACCACATAACCAGGTTCGCAACATAACTCATACGGTTCCTTGGTTCAAGCTCTTTTTACCGAGCCATCAACCAACCAGGCGACACCCCGATTGGCGCATAACTTTGCTGCCCTGCAAGTGTTCAAATATTATGGACTATTCGTGGGCGCGGAAAGGGAAAGCTCTTGAGAATTCGTCTAAACTTCTCATGACTTATGTACCCCTCCCTGTGGCGTCGGCCGAGCCAGTGCCTCCACGCTTTTTCAGCGTATTCATACACCACCTCCAGCACCTTGTAGTTGCCCCGCAACCCAAAATATTGGTAGAACCCCCGAAGCTTGCTGCATAGCGTTTCATGCTGCTTTTCCATGGGATCATGCCGATTTTCCTTACACCAATTCCACAACATCCGCATAAATCGGTTTTGCCGTTTCCGCGCTGTTTGCTTCTTCATCACCCAGTTGCCCTTGAGGCTTTTGCCCCAATAAAAGGTAAACCCGAGAAAATCAAAGGTTCCTTTTGGCTTTCCGCTCCGTGGTGGCTTCCCGAATGCGATCAGACGGGTCTTTTCCGGATGAAGGGATAATTGGTAACGGTCGAACCGTTTGGGTAATACCCCCATTAACCGCTTTGCGTCCGACTCCAGTTGGAATCCTATAATGAAATCATCCGCAAAACGAATCAGGAAACAGTTCCCCTTCATGCGCGGTTGAACCACCTTGACATACCAGTCGTCCAACACGTAGTGCAGAAAAATATTACTGAGCACCGGCGAAATGACCCCGCCCTGGGGCGTTCCCTTTTCCGGATAGATGATTTCGCCACCTTCGGCCACACCGGCGTTCAACCACTTGCCGATCAACCGAATAATGCCCCCGTCATTTACCCTAAACCGGATTGTATCTCGCAACAGGCCGTGGTCAATATTGTCAAAAAGTCCGGTAATATCTGCGCTCAAGATCCAGTTGATGTTCAGACGATGGCACTTTTCGCGAAGTTCCGAAAGTGCCATATGCTGGCTGTGGCCAGGCCGAAACCCGTGGGAAAAATCATGAAAGAGGGGTTCATATAACACCCCCAGTATGGTAGCCACTGCCTTCTGGACGATTTTGTCCTCCAGCGCGGGAATACCTATGGGGCGCTTCTTACCCCCTTCCTTGTCCACCCAGATACGCTTGACCGGTGATGCAACGTACTGACCTCTTTTCAGTCGCTGATACAGATTATAGAGGTTTTCATCAAGTTGTTCGGCGTATTGCTTTGCCGTCACCTTGTCTACACCGGTCGATTCGTTCTTGCGCAGTTGGCGAAATGACTTGCCCAATAGGGACAGATCAATCCTGTGGGCCAACGAGGTGAACACCAGGCCCGGGTCAGCCTCTGCCAGCATTTTGATGCGAACAAGCGATGACTCACCCACCAATACCGGCGGTTTGTCCATAGCCTGCTCGATAGAACATTGCCCCGGCTCGCAAGCAACATGCGACGCAATTCCCTGGTTTTCTGTTGATATGGTTGGTGATTTCTGTGTATCTCCCATAGTTCCTACCAGGAAAACGTTATGCCCTGCTTCTCCTTCCCTGCAGTGGGTCGCTTGGGCCTTACTTCCCCACCTTACCGTTCGCACTGACTACTACGAACATCGGTACTATGATCCGCTAAGACTTCCGAATGTCCATCCCGGGTTTGTTCGCTCTTCGCTATCCGCCCCC
>JAERRP010000471.1 GCA_016735415.1 Desulfobacterales bacterium
AGGTGGCATAGGGCCCCGATGCGGCCCCGCCGCGATGATAAATATACGTATTGACGCCGTCCGTCAAATGACGACGGTGTACCCCGCAAGCCGGCAACCGTCCCTCGTGGAGGATCAAACATGGCACACCGACCGGGGCTCTTACAAGATAGACATTGATAACGGATTATGGTATGCGCGCAAGAATTCTGTTGATATTTAGAGCTCGCAAAAAAATAACGTACATTTTAAGCGCCGATGCATCCCGCCCGGCGCTATAAAGGAGTTGCCATGATCGCCTATTTTAACGGAGAATACCTTCCCAAGGAAAACATCGCCATTTCACCCGACGACCGCGGCTTTCTCTTTGCCGACGGCCTGTATGAAGTCATCCGCAGCTATAACGGACGCCTGTTCCGGATGGAGGCCCACCTCGATCGACTGGCGCGCGGTGCCGCCAACCTGCAATTCAAGGCCGACGGCTACGGGGATCTGCAATCGGTCTGCCGGCAACTGCTGGAAGTAAACAACCTGACCGCCAGCGACGCCATGATCTATATTCAGGTCACTCGGGGCGCGCCCCCGATCAGGGTGCATCGGTTCCCGACCGAACCCACACCCCTGACCGTCTATGCCATCCCCCGGCCCTTTCAGGCCAACCCGCAGACACAGATCGACGGGATATCCGTTATTCTTGTGCCCGACCAGCGCTGGGCCCGTTGCGACCTTAAATCCGTGGGCCTCACGGCCAATGCCCTGGCCGCCCAGCAGGCCTACGAAAAGGGTGCCGCCGAAGCCCTGCTCGTCCGCGACGGCTGCGTCATGGAGGGCTCGCTCAGCAGTTTTCTGATTGTCGAAAACGGGCAGGTCATCGCCCCGCCTCTGACCAACTACATCCTGGGCAGCATTACCCGCCAGGTGGTGGAATCGCTGTGTCAGCAGGAAAATATCCCCTTCCGCGCCAAATCTATCTTTCAGAGCCGCCTGACCGCCGCCGACGAACTCATCCTGGCCGGCACCACATTTGAAGTGACCCCGATTACGGAGGTAAAGGGCATCGATAAAAGGTGGCCGCCGGGCCCGATCACACGACAACTGCAGGCGGCATTTCAAAAAGAAACCTGATAAGGCAGCAGGATGCTGATAATCTGGAATCTGGCCGGCCCGGCCCTCATTCTTCTGCCGACTTTTCTTTTCATGAACCATTTTATGAACGAAAGGCGTTTTTCCCCAATACCCCAAACAGATACCCCCGATCCCCGATGGGAATCTCGGCTTTTTCGATGGGCATGATGCTTCCATCACACAGGCAAGTTCAGGCATTGTTTTTTCTCTTATATTCTTCGGATATTATTGGGTTATTGTCGGGAGCATCATTTAACAACGATATTTTTAGTTGAATAGATCGTCAAGCGCCTTTCGGAGGGTCGTTGCGGCATGTTGCAGTTCTTCTTTACCGACAACAAACGGGGGTGCAATTAATATGGCATCGCCATCAGGGCCTGCCAATCCTGTTGATTTATACGTCAAAACACCTCGTTGGAAAGCTTTCTCCCAAAGCTGTTCGGCTATTTTCTGTTGGCGGGGGAAAGGTCTGCCCTCATCTTTATTCGCAACCAGTTCAATACCCCACAGGAGGCCGAGGCCCCTCACATTACCAACGTGGGGGTGATCTTCAAGTTCTGTTTTGAGGGCCTCTTCCAATATCGCCCCCATTTTTTCGACCCGCTCAATTAACTTTTCACGTTCAATGATTCTTATGGTCGCCAAACCGGCAGCGGCCGTGACAGGATGATGAGAAAATGTGCCACCATGAACGAATTCATCTCCATTCCGGCAAATTAAATCAAAATGATCGGCCTTCAGGCCCACGGCGGAGAGCGGCAGTGTACCGCCGGAAAGCCCCTTTCCGAGAGTCATTATATCCGGGCAGACCCCATAGTGTTCACAGGCAAACCAGCGTCCTGTCCGACCCATGCCGCACATCACTTCGTCCAAAATCAACAACACCTGATAGCGGTCGCATGTTTCACGAATAATGTTCCAGTACCCTTCAGGTGGTGGGTAAGCGGCCAGGGTGCCCCCGCTGACGGTTTCCGCCAGAAAAGCACTGATCGTTTGAGGACCCGCATTTTCGATTTCATACGCCAGGGCCTTCGCACACTGAAGGCCGCAACCGGGGTACGCGAGGCCGTACGCACACCGGAAACAATAAGGTGGGGGAATATGGAGAACTTCCCTCAGCATGGGGGCATAGGGCTCACGAAAGGATGTCCGGCCCATAGCAGAAAGGGCCCCAAGGGTTAAGCCGTGGTATGATTTGTGACGTGCAATGATACGAAATCGTTCCGGTCGATTGCTGGACAGGTGAATCTGACGCGCCAGCTTTATGGCGGCTTCCACCGCCTCCGAACCACTTGAAAGAAAATAGAACCGGTCCAGGCCGGCCGGTGTATGGGCGGCCAGGGCCGTGGCAAGCGCTTCCACCACGGGTGTGGTGAACATGGTGGGATGGATGTAGTCGTAGGCGGATATCTGCTCGCAGACCGCCCGGGCGATTTCCTCCCGACCATGGCCCACGTTCACCACAATGGCACCGCCGCTGGCATCCAGATAGCGACGGCCCTCCGTGTCTTCGATCCACACGCCTTCCGCTTTTACCGCCCGGGACATTGGCCGATCCAGGCGTCGGGGAAAAACATTTCCTCCGATATTACGGTTTCCCTTGGCCATTGATCATGAATCCTTTCCCCCGTCTTTTCCGAAAAACATAGTTCAGTGTCCGTCCAGAAATGGTCTATTTTGCCCTGATAAACAGCGTTTTATGGATGTACAAAATTTTTATTTTTGAATTTGGATTTCAAATGTAAAAATCGGGGTGGGTCGATTCTGGTGAATGAATTGGATGCGGCCGATTTATTATTAAAGATGGTATGGGTGGAAAATAAAACGACTGATATGCCTTGCTAATCTACAATATCAACTTTCCCATTACACTTCTTTCTGAGTTTGCCCGAACACTTGAACGTCACCACCCGCCGCGGTCTCAGCATCATGTCCTCGCCCGTCGCCGGGTTCCGGCCCAGCCGTTTGGATTTATCGAGGACACAAAATTTCCCGAAACCACTGATGAGAACATCCTCACCGGAAGTGAGCGTCCCCTTTAGGATCTCGAGAAGCTGCTCAACGGCATGGGCAGACCGGTTTCGCGTTAAACCGGTTTTTTGCGTGACGATCTGGATGATGTTCGCTTTTGTAAGGGACATGCCTGGGCTCCATCGAATGGGGTCTAAGGAAGAAACAGGGTGTTTATTTCAAACAAAACATTATTTGTCAATAATAATAGATTGTTAAAAATTTTTTAGAGACGGGATCAGCGCTGCGTGTGCATAGTTCAGCAGGGACACCACATCGAATACCGGTACTCCTGTTACCTTTTGAATGGCCTGCGTATAGGGCGGCATATTCGTGCACTCTAAAACAATCGCACCGATATCCGCATGGGCGTGCATTAAATCAGCAGCCACCGCCTCCATTTCCCGGCGACAACATTCGACATCGATTGTGCTTTTACCCTCGATAAAAACGGAGGTAAATTCTTTGGCGCTTTCCATACCGGCAATGACCAGAGGATAGTCCTGGATGCCCACGCCGACCAGATGTTCATGGGTAAGCGCTTGACTGCGGGCTGTGACGACACCGATCTTTTGGTCCGCCCGGATCATCGTCTGCGCC
>JAERRP010000220.1 GCA_016735415.1 Desulfobacterales bacterium
AGTCCCCCGTTTGCTCGGCTGACCCGGGCAAGAGAGCGGTACTATGCAAGCCTATGAACTGACGATTGAAGCCGCCGGCGGTCTGCTCCAGCGGGGGGAGATTTCTTCAATGGAACTGCCCCGGGCGGTGCTGGCGCGTATCGAAGCCCTGGACGACCGGGTCGGGGCCTATCTGACGGTGGATCGCGAAGGAGCCCTGGCCCAGGCCAGGCTGGCCGACGATTTGCGGGCCGGGGGCCGGGCCACGGCGCTGACCGGAATTCCCCTGAGCATCAAGGACGTGATCTGCACCCGGGGGCTTCGCACCACCTGCGGGTCCCGGCTGCTGGATAATTTTATCCCCCCCTACGACGCCACCGTCATGGGCAAGTTGCGACAGGTTGGGGCGGTCGTTGTGGGCAAAACCAATATGGACGAATTCGCCATGGGCTCGTCGACCGAGAATTCAGGTTTCCGTACGACCGGCAACCCCTGGGACCTGGGGCGCATACCGGGGGGCTCCAGCGGCGGTTCGGCCGCCGCCGTGGCGGCCGATATGTGCCTGGGGTCCCTGGGTTCGGATACGGGCGGCTCCATCCGCCAGCCGGCCTCGCACTGCGGCATTGTGGGGCTCAAACCGACCTATGGCCGGGTTTCGCGATATGGCCTGGTGGCCTTTGCCTCCTCGCTCGATCAGATCGGACCCCTGGGCAAATCGGTCATGGACGCCGCCCTGTTGATGAACGTTATCGGCGGCCACGACCCCCGCGATTCCACGTCGGTGTCCGAACCGCTGCCCGACTTTTCAAACCTGAGGCCGGACGGGCTCAGGGGACTCAAAGTCGGCCTGCCGGCCGAGTACCACAACGCCGCAGGCCTTCATCCCCAGGTGCAGCAGGCGGTGGCCGCTGCCGTGGATACCATCACCGCCCTGGGGGCCGAGGCCGTCGAAGTCTCCCTGCCCCATACGGAATACGGCGTGGCGGCCTACTATATCATTGCCCCTTCGGAGGCCAGTTCCAACCTGGCCCGTTATGACGGGGTGCGTTTCGGTGTGCGCAGTCAGGACTACGCGGACATGATCGAAATGTACCGCAACACCCGTTCGGCCGGATTCGGACCCGAGGTTAAGCGGCGCATCATCCTGGGCACCTACGCCCTGTCGGCCGGTTATTATGACGCCTATTACGGCAAGGCCAGCCAGGTGCGAACCCTTATCGTCGAAGATTTTGAAAAGGCCTTTGAGCGCTGCGACGTGCTGTTGTCGCCCGTGGCGCCCACACCGGCCTTTGCCATCGGTGAAAAAACCGAGGAGCCCCTCACCATGTACATGTCCGATGTGTTCACCCTGTGCGCCAATCTGGCCGGTATTCCGGGAATTTCGGTTCCCTGCGGGTTTTCATCGGAGGGCCTGCCCATCGGGCTTCAGATCATGGGGCCGCATTTCGACGAAGCCCGACTGCTCCAGGTGGCCTACAATTTCGAACAGGCCACGGATTTTCATAAGCGCAAACCGGCCCTGTAGGATTCAGGGGTTGCGTCAATCGATGCGTTGCGCGAGCCTTAAGGACATTCGTCGCCAGAGGAGAGAACCTATGAGCATCCAGCCCCAGGGGGAAGAAATCCGCAAAGCCGTCAAGTGGGTATCCGAAGAACGTCAGGCCGACGCCGCCGTCAACCTCGGCCGGCTGGTGGAACAGGCCGCCGTCAAATTTGATCTCAACCCCAGGGAGGTTGAGTTTCTCACCAGGTTCGTAAAAGGCGAGATGTCGTAATTCGAACCGTTTCCGCACCAACGCATAGTATTATCAGGGTAAATTATAAATGGCCCGCATCCGCATCCTTCCTGAAGTGCTTTCCAACAAAATCGCCGCCGGCGAGGTGGTGGAGCGACCGGCTTCCGTGGTCAAGGAACTGGTGGAGAACGCCATCGACGCCGAAGCGGATCGGATCAGCGTGGAAGTCGAAAACGGCGGCCGTCGCCTGATCCGGGTGGCGGACAATGGCATCGGCATGTCGCGGGATGACGCGCTTCTGGCGCTGGAGCGCTATGCCACCAGCAAGATCCGGCGGGACGAGGATCTGTTTGCGATCCGCACACTGGGGTTTCGAGGCGAGGCCCTGCCCAGTATCGCCTCGGTCTCACGTTTCGTTCTGGCAACGCGCCGGCGGGAGGATGATGCCGGGACCGAAATCCGGGTGGGGGGCGGGAAAATCGAGAGTGTCAGAGATGCCGGGCTCCCGCCCGGCACCATGATGACCGTTCAGGATCTTTTTTTCAACACCCCGGCACGGCGTAAATTCATGAAAGCGGTGGCCACTGAAATGGGGCATATCGGTGACGGGCTGGCGAGCCTGGCCCTGGGGCATCCGGCCATCCATTTCGAGTTGCAGCATAACGGGCGCACACTGCGCCGCTGGCCGCCGCTGGCCGAATCCGC
>JAERRP010000269.1 GCA_016735415.1 Desulfobacterales bacterium
GCGGGCGTCTCGCAATGGATTGTAAACATGCGTCACCGGGGCGGAAAAGACCAATGGGTCAAGGTCTCGGTCCAGGTGGTCGGTTATCTGTTTCAAACGCAATGGCGGATTTTTCTCCTGTGTGTATTGATTTTTGTATCGGCTGGTTTTCACCGCAACCGTCGGAATGTTCACGGCAACTGCCCGAGGACCTGCGGCAGGAACTGGTCGCGGTTGTCCCAGTCCATGTTCAGCAGCCTGACATCCCAGCGATCCTTGACTTCAGTGATAAAACCGCCGCCGCGCTGGGCCACGGTGGCAACCACCGGCGTTTCGGAAGCCAGGGCCTTCTGGGTAAGATGCCGGAAACAGGCGGAGAAGCACTCCATTTTGCCGATTTCGTCGATGATGATCAAATCCGTGGGCGGCTCCAGGATTGCCAGCTTTTGGATGAATCGATCCAGGGTGTCGAGATCCACGCCGTATTTTCCCACCCGGAAAGGGCTGCGAATATCGACATGGGACAGAACGGCCCGTTCGCCGTTGAGGCCCACCAGTTCGAAGCCCCGTCGTTCCCCGTGAGGGCGCATTTCCTCGGTGTAAAACCCCGCAATATTCTGGTCCCCGAGAGCATCGCAGACATTCCGGATCAGTGTGGTTTTCCCAATGCCGGGAGGACCGGTGATTAAGATGTTGACCGTGACAGTCATCGGGCGGCTCCGTGCCGGCGTCGATCGACGACGTGGACTGATGGGTTTGAGGGCAGGTACCGTGACCGCCATCGGCAGGTTGGCGCGGATTTTGAGTGCGTATGTTCCTGCCGATGGTTGTAAATATTGCTGATAATAATTTTACATAGCACGGTTGCCGGATGATCGAAAGGGGCGCTCCTGTCCGGGCGTAGGCTTCAACCTACGGGACGGCCGATTGCCCGGCCTCTGGCTTTACGGGGACGGGCAAAGCACATATAAAGGCTTGCGCCGGCGCGTTCCGACCAACCCGGATGCCATCCCGCTGTCTATCGACACACAGCGAGCGTATTTTCTGTAAAAAATAAATAGATAATACAGATAGATATCCATGTAATTATAAAGTAAAACATTAATATAATTCTGGTGCGCTATCACGGGATTATCGATGACCTGGAAGCGTTCGGTCGGGCGATTGAACGTCCCATTGGCAGGGAATCCATTACCACTCTGACCTGGCGCACACCATGCGCATCTGGCCCCATCGTAACGATACCGCCGGTTTTTAGTTCTGATCTAAACCCTCCACATCTGGTGGAGGACCCGGAGAGGTTCTACCGATCCGGGGGGCTACCTGAGGCCTCCCGCTATGCGGGAGGAGACTCACTGGCCCTTCTTGAAAAGACGACTGCCAGTTCACCCCATTCGGCCCGGACGCCCTTTATCGACAATGACACGGAACGTTATTATGGATTCGCATTCCTAAAAAAGAGAAATTAATTGCCTATTGGGAAAAAATATGCTATCTATATTTTCCCTATTTAGTTTAACAGACGGCAAATTGCCACAATATATGGTTGCATGCTTTTTGCATTCTATGCTCACAGCTTGATTGTCAGGTCAGTCAATATTGCTCTTAACGACGCTGGTGTCCGCCTACGGATTTAAGACGTTACGATCGTGTCCGACACCAGCTAATATCCAACTGAAGTGCGAACATGGCGCAAATCATACCATTTCCGCATAAGACCCATATCCTGATCGTTGAAGACGACTGGGTGATTCGTGAGGTTTTGAAGGAACATTTCCGCAATCGATCCAACTGCCGGCTCTCGGTTTTCAACGATCTCGGGCAGGCCCTCTACTTTTTGCGTCTTGACTGCCGGGCCAGACTGATTCTCAGCAATATCAACCTGAATGGCACCGGGGAGATCAACTTGTCGGCATCGCATCTCGGTCAGAATCAATGCGAAGTGGTCCTCACCACCGGCTATAATACCGAAGCGGATCGGTTTCAAGCTTTTGAGGCCGGACGTGAATTGTACCGGGTCCAGCCCCTGCGTTTCGAAGCCCTCTGTCGTATGGTGCGTGTCAGCGAACAGATGAGTTCCTACCCCTGACAAGCTGCTGCGGCCGGGTCCCAATCTGCTCATTTTTTCGTGTCAAAAGCGATATGAAAATCAGGTCCGCTCGAGTGGCGTCAGTTCTTCAAACATTTCACGGGGCGCGCCACAAATCGGGCAGCGATAGGGCGGCTTGTTGCCGTCGTGGATGTAGCCGCAAATAATGCAGCGCCAGCGTTTCATGGTTTTTCGCTCCGTTTGTTGATTTGTAACAAAAGATCGTTCCAGTCCTGGACGCGTGTGGCCGCCGCGCTATTCTCAAAACTGAAGCGACGCGGACAAAAAGCTTCGGCGGCGGTCACAAACGTCGATGAGCCCACGACGGCATAGAGATTGATTTCCCGGTGCTGCAATTGTGCGAACTGGTCGTGGTTCTTTCCCACCAGGACGATGCTGTCGGGCAGGTCTCTATCCCGGATCAGTTTGCGGGCCACCGTTTTCCCCATCAGGCCGCATAGATAGATCAATTGATAATCGGCAGCGATCTGCTTCATGACGCGGTGACCGTCATTGCCGCGCTGCCCGATCAATGTCCGCCAGAGCAGCGGTTCCACCTCGAATAGAACCGTTTTAGCGGATTTATCGACCACCAGGAGCCTTCCGTCGGCATCGCCCTCTGTCGTCCGGGCCGATATTTTATAAACGCCGGCGGTCGACACGGTGAATTTGAGAAAACCATAGCCATCCGCACCGGTGAGGCACCTTCCCACCCGCTGCTCCCCGATCCAGAATTCTCCCCGCACGCCGCCCATGGGCATAAGGCCGCGATGGGTGCGGAGTTTGAGAAAAAACGGTTTGGCGGGTGTGGCCACCTGATCGAACACGCTGACACCGCCAGCGGCCTCACCGGCATGGAGCAACCCTGTCAAGAGCAGTAGCGAAAGCACTGCTCGCGGAATGATTCGGCCGGCGGCGATCCGCCACCATATCCTTGTATGTGAAGCCCTTTGCACTTCTGACAGGATGTCTTGTTCCAGGTCAATGTTCGTCAAATATGAATGGGAATAGGTGTTTGTAAGCAATTCCGAGTTCACTTCCTGGCCACCACGTTTTTTTCTTAATTTTTCGGCGTTGCGGCCGACAATATATTTGGTGTCGGTTCAATTTACCCATTCCCCGAGGTAATGCAATGGAATACATTAAATTCAATCAAAAAACCGCCGCAGGTTATGTACGCTTCCGTAATGAGGACAGCCACGCCGTCGTTTACGCCACCGATCGGAGCGGGGCGCTGGCAGACGTTTGCCGCGGTATGGGGGGCGCTATCGGCGGCGAGATTGCGAGTAAAATCGCCTGTGAAACCTTTTATGCCTATCCGCGTTTCGAAGACGGGAATAGGCGCACGAGCCTGTTGAGGAATCAACGCCGGCTCAAACGTTTGATTCATCTGGCCAACGAAAACATCTGTGATTTCGCAACGGCTCACCCGCGCTATCATGGTATGGGCACCACGGTGTCAGCCCTGCTGTTTCTGGAAGACCAGGCTGTGATTGCCCATGTCGGTGACTCCCGTGTCTATCGACTGCGCGACGGGAAACTGGCGCTTCTTACCCGGGATCAGACCCTGTTGGATTTCCTGATACGGTCCGGGCGTTTGAACAGTGAACAGGCCTTCGGCCATCCCAGTGGAAATGTTCTGATGCAGGCCGTCGGCCTGAAATCCCGACTGGAGCATATTTACACACGGACCGACGCTTATCAAAGCGGCGACCTCTACATTCTGTGTTCGGACGGTTTGAGCGATTATATTACGGAAGCGGACTTGCAAGCGTTCGTTATCCGTGGTCATGTCGAAACCCTGTGCGATCGACTCGTGGCGGAAGCCCTGCGTCGGGGGGGGCAAGACAATGTAACGGTCATCACCGCTTTCGTCCAAGCCTCCAGTGAGGACCGCCGGGCCGCTTGATCCTCCCTTCGATTTGAAAAAAATCGGCCTGCTGTGACCATCCGCGGTGGGCTTTCCCCTGACGCACCCTTACGCGGGATCTTTCCCTTGTCGTATTCCTGAACCTGATGTAGAGTGTTTCTCCACCAAAGCCCTTTGCGGCCGCAGGCCGTGGCCCTGTTCTGCGGCGATCTCCGACACGGGACCGACCACCACCGCCCCTCGCGGAAGATGGGCCAAAATCGACACGCACCATTGGCGTCCG
>JAERRP010000377.1 GCA_016735415.1 Desulfobacterales bacterium
CCCACATCGGAGAACTGTGTGAGCAGTATGACGCGTATGCCATCGGAGACGAAGTCTACGAACATCTGGTCTATGACGGCCGGGAACATGCCACGCTTTTGACCATTCCCGAGCTAAAGGACCGCTGTTTTGTTATTTCATCCACAGCCAAGACCTTTTCCATGACCGGGTGGAAGATCGGCTATGTGATTGCGGCGCCTGCTTTGTCTCGAGCCGTTCGCATGAGCCACCAGTTCATTACCTTCTGCGGGCAGGGTCCCTTGCAGGAGGCCATGGCCTTTGCCATTGGTTTTCCAGACAGTTACTACCAAGCGCTTCTGGCCGACTATACAAAGAAACGAAATCGTCTGTCCGATGCGCTGGCGGGTCTGGGACTTCAGGTTTTCCCGACCCCCGGTACTTATTATCTGGTGGTGGACATTCGAAGTCTGGGATTTGATGATGATGTATCGTTCTGCCGCATGCTGACTGAAGAGGCGGGTGTAGCGGCCATCCCCTGTTCCTGCTTCTGGAACAACCGGAGCCGGGGAAAGGACTTGGTCAGGTTCTGTTTCTGTAAGAAAGATGAACCTCTCGATGAAGCCATAAAGAGACTCACGGCTTTCTTTGGGAGATGTTAGGCATACCAACTTTTTACTTTTATTAAGGATAAACTATGACAACCAAGGATAAAGATCGAACGCCTGTGGCCCAGATTCTGGAGACCCAGTGTACAAAATGTAAGCTGCCCCTAACCCATGTGGTGGTTTTACACAACAGTGAGGGCTTTGTGGAGCGGGTTCAGTGCCGTACTTGCGGCAGTGAGCATAAATACCATCCGGAGAAGAAGGTCAAGAAACCCGTAAAAAAGAAACGGGCGAGTGCGAAGACCCGGAAACCGGATGCTGCAGCAATTTTCGAACAGCTGTCCGCGAAATTTCAGGACAAGAAACCGGTTCTCTACACCATGCAGGGGTCCTATCAAACCGACGATGTGATCGACCACAAGACCTTCGGCAAAGGGATTGTGACCGGGGTATCTTACCAGAAGATGGAAGTTGCTTTTGCCGATGCGTCCCGCATTCTGGTTTGCGATCGGTGAGTTTTTGCCGAGGCCCTAAGCCATCGGCTTTTGGTTTTCCTTCCTGACTGTCAGCACCATCAGGCACCTTTTCCGAAGAAGTGAAAAGGTGAACATCCCTTTGCCGAAATGGAATGATAATGCCGGCTTTATTAAGGGCATTGTAGGTTCCTTTATTCAGTGAATGGATGAGCCGGCCTTTTTCCTCGGGGCGCCGGAGCGCTTTCGTTCACAATTTTGACGTTGGTGATGACGGAATTGGGGATGCAGATGAGGATTTCATCCCGTGTCAATATGCGGGTGCTGCGAAGGCCGATATCCACCACTTCACCCCGTTCGACCGAGTTCAGGATGATGTAGTTCCCAGTGGTAAAGGGTCGATCCAGCAGGATGCTGATACCACCGAAAAAATTGGCCAGGGTTTCCCTGGCCGCCATGGCAATGGCCAGGCCCGCGATTCCGGCGGAGGCGAATACTGCTGTAACCGAGAGGCCGAAATAATTGGCCGCATACCAGTAGAGGGCAAACAGCATCACCAGGGTGAGAACCCGAAGGCTGAGCCTCACCAGGTTGTTGTCGATGCTTCGTTTCTGCAGCCGGGGGGAAGCGGTGATGCCGTTCACCAGAATATTGCAGAGTATGAGGATGGCCACCCCGGAAAAGATAAAGAAGATCAGCATCAGTCCGATTTTTGTGACCGACAGGGGCAGTCCCGTGATATTCAATTGCTCGTCCACAAACTGCTCAATGAAGAACGCCAGGGTCATGCCGGAGGCTGGAAAAAGCAGTTTGCCGAATTGCCAGGGAGCGTCTTTTCCGTTATCCGGCGTACGTCGCGTGTATTCCCAACGATAAATCAGCCAGATGATCAGGGCGGCCATGATCAGGGAAAGGGCAAGGCCCGCCCATTGCCACAGGGTCTGACCCAAAAATGGTTTTTTTGTCCATTCGGGCAGAT
>JAERRP010000128.1 GCA_016735415.1 Desulfobacterales bacterium
TTTTCAGTTGGCGACAACGCTTCAATCAAAACAGTTTTTCGAACGCCGTCCGCTTTCGCAGGCGGTTTCCGCATAGCAGTCGCTGTGCCCCGCCATGCTCGTGGAGCAGAAATCACATTGGCGAACAGCATCCCGGAGCTGTTTTTTTTCATTTTTCAAGCAGTTTAAGTTCTGCTCGCTGACTTTTTTCATGAGGCTACCTCCCTTGCTTCGTTCGGTTCGCTTGAACCATGGCGGCCGAAAGGTTTTCCCGCCGGAAGGTTCTCTGGAAGGATAATTCGCGCTGTTTAAAAGTCAACGCCGCCCCTCTTGGCGCTGCCCGGGGCCAATTCAGGTCCTTGCCACAGGCACGGTTTACGAACAGAGGGGATAGGTTTGGTTGGAGGCAGGGCCGCAGCGATTTGGCGTCCGCAGGCGTAGCCGGCTACGTCGAGGAGCGCCACAGAGCGAGAACGCCGCCCGGGACTAAAAGATGCCCCTATAAGCAAAAAAGTGTTTCAACGAAGGGGGAATTGAAGCTCACGGGAATACACTTCGATATCTTCCGATTTCAGGAGGTTGGCGAAGCGCTGGCCGTTGCGGCTGCGGGCTTTGTACCAGTCGATGCAATCCTGGATGATTCGGAGCACCGTGTCCTCGTCGTAAATATCGGGCAGTTCGGTGGCCAGGCGGGGATGGCGGCCCAGTTTGCCCCCCAGTTGGACACGGTAGCCGGTCTGACCGGCCGCGAGGGTTCCCGTCGGGCATACGGCCACGCATTTTCCGCAGGCGATGCAGCGAGCGTCCTCAATGGCAAGGCCCGGGGCCGTCTCATCCAGGATGACAGCCTCTTCCGGACAAGCGTCCAGGCAGGCTTCACAGCGGGTGCATTCGTTGGGGGTAATCCGGGGGCGGCAGGCGCCGATGATGCCGATATCCTTGATCTGGGGCTGGGAACAGGCATTGGGACAGTCTGCCACGGCGATACGCAGCTCGTGGTGAAAGCGCAGTTTTCCGGAAACGGTCTGTTTGAGAAAGCCCAGCAGGTTGGCCGCTTCGAGCAGGGCCTGGATGCGCGGCACGAGACCGTCGTTTTCAATGGCGCGGTTGGGGCAGCCGCTGGGACCGAAACAGGCGTCCAGCTGGTAGCCGCGCATTTCGGATTCCATATTGTTGAGGTAGCGGCGCTGGGTGGCCTTGACCTCCGCCAGGGTCACCACGGGTTTGCCCTCGGCGTCGGCCTCTTTCTCCACCCGCGCCCGCACGCGCTTGCGAACGAAAAAAGGAACTTTCTTGATGGCCTTTTCGGCCTCAGGGGCCCACTTCATATCCGCATCTCCGTTTCGACCGCTTTTTCACCCCGCGGAGGAAACCCTATCGGATCAATCGCCGGCCGGAAACCACCATCCCGTCGTCGTCGGCATAGAGGTATTCACCCGGACGAAAGGTGACACCGGCAAAGGTCACAGGCAGGTTTTCCTGGCCCTGCCCCCTTTTACCGCTTTTCAGGGGATGGGTGTTCAGGGCGCGGATACCGATCGGCAGGGCGGCGATGGCCGTCGCATCCCGAATACAACCGTTGACCACAATGCCCTGCCAGCCGTTTTGAACAGCCAGACCGGCCAGAATATCACCCACCAGGGCACATTCGAGTGAGCCCCCGCCGTCGATAACCAGAACGGCATCCGTAACGGTCTGCTCCAGCTGGCGGCGCACCAGCACATTGTCCTTGAAGACCTGGACGGTATGAATCCGGCCGCCGAAGGACCGCTGCCCGCCGTAAGACCGGAATTCCGGCCGGGTGATCTGGAGTTGATCGGCATGGGCGTCGCAAAGATCCGCCGTCGCTATCCGGATGGGGTTGGCAGCTTCGGTCATGGGTTTTATTCCTCCGGCCACTCAAGGTTGACGACTTCGTAAAAAGTCCAATAACTGCGTTAGGCGGCCTTCCTCGTCACGGCGGCTTACGCTCAGTACGCCTCATTCCACGAAATTTGCGAGCCTTGTTCTTGAACTTTTTACAAAGCCGTTTAAATGTGGACTTTTTACGAGTCCATCGGGGTTTGCACAAAAAATAAATTAGCCATTTTCAGCGTTGCGGCGTCCGGGCGGCAGCTTTTCCCGGACAAGATCCGCAACCGTAACGTCCGTCAGGCGGCCGTCATGATAAAACGGCAACGTTTCCCGATCCCCGGCCAGCGGATCGATATCACGGGCCAGGGTCGATTCGCCCAGGGCGCGCAAGACCCAGACGGCATGGCCACGATGGCAGACATCCGGGGATTCGAGAAAGGGTCGTACAAAAGGCGCCGCCTCCGCGACCATCACCGGCCGGGCATGCGCCAGGCGCCCCAGCCCCCACAAGACACCCCGCTGGAGAATGGGATGCTCTAAAAAATTGCAGTCCGGCCGGATATAGGAAACCAGGATACAGGCGAACTCACGGGCCAGCGCGGGATGCCGGGCAGTAATCTCACCCATGGCTTCGGGCGCCCCCCACCCGATGCCGCCGGATTCGTCATTGAGGGGCCACATGAGCCGGCGCATGACCACCCGGGCGGATTCCATTTCCGCATCCGCCAGACGGCTCACCACCGCCCCCATGCCGCTGACGGCCCGCCAGCGCAGAAGCGCGTCCCCGCTGCAGAAAAAAGAAAACAGCGGATTGACCGCCCGGCGGCCTGGAAAAGCCTCCATCGACGTCATGGCCCGCCCGAAGTCCGCATCGTGCAACACTTCCCGAATGCGGGCTTTCAGGACGCGATGGGTTAGGCCGGCCGCCTTCATGTCAGGACGGCCGTACCGGCCGCCGGGGCCCTTAAAACGTGATGATTTCGTAGCCATCTTCACGAAAGGCCGCCATTCCCGGATGGCCGTTCATATCGTCCAGGAGCGCAAGCCCCTTGTCTTCGATGTTCTGCCGGGCCCCCAGCTTCTGGGCGCAGGCCTTGCAGGCGCCCGTCACAAGTTTTTGGGCCAGGGCCTTCTGCCAGAGGCCGTTGAGCCAGTTGTCCGGCTGTGAGAGTTCGGCCACCAGCCGGGTGGATTCGCCCTCCATGACGATTTGGACTGTATCGCCCCGGTCGTGCATGTCCAAAGCGTTCAAGAGTACATGCACGAAGCACATGGGGGAGCCATTGAAGACGAACATGGCAACCTTTTTCATCCGTCATCTCCTCGGGGTTTATACTATCCCCACGAAAGTGGTTTCAAAACTGCGAATCAAATCTCTTCCCAGCGGATACAATCCTGGGGGCAGTATTTGACGGCGTCGTCCACTTCCGCTTCCGGATAGCATTCCATTTCGGCCACCTCGATATACCCGGCATCGTTCAGCCGGAACAGCTCGGGATATATCTCGTAGCAACCGGCACAGAGGGTGCAGTCGCTCATATCGATCAGCGGCACTTTCATTTCATCGCTTCAGCGATTTTGCGGCCGAAATCCTCGCAGGCCGCGAGCCCTTCGTTATCCGGAACATATTGAAGGCGCAGTCCGGGCTCCACCAGATCGAATTTCATGGCCTGCAGTTCGCTCGTTACCTGCCGCACGGCTTCGCCGCTCCAGCCATAGGAGCCGAAGGCCGCGCCGATCTTGTTTTGCGGTTTCAGCCCTTTCATGTAAGTCAAAAAATCGCTCACGGTGGGAAATAGCTGGTTGTTGAGCGTCGGCGATCCCACGACGATCGCCCGGGCATCGAGCACTTCGGTCATCACGTCGCTGCGGTGTGTGCAGCGCAGATCCATCGGCACGGCGTAGACACCGGTCTCGGCCAACCCGGTCACGATGGCCTCGGCCATTTTCTGGGTGCTGTGCCACATGGTGTCGTACACCACCAGCGCCTTGTGGGCCGGCGTCTGCTTCGACCAGCGTACATAGGCATCTATGATCTTGCTGATATCCTTGCGCCACAGTATGCCGTGGTCGGGGCAGATCATGTTGAATTCAAGCCCCATCTCGGTGATTTTTTCGAGAAGTTTGAGCGTTTTGGCCGCGTAAAGCAGCAGGATATTGGCATAATACTTCTGGGCGTGGGGCATGATCCGGTCGCCGATTTCATCGTCGAACTTTTCAGGACCGGCGTAGTGCTGACCGAAAGCATCGCTTGAAAAGAGAATCTTATCTTCCTGCAGATAGGTAAACATGCTGTCAGGCCAGTGCAGCATGCGCGTTTCCAGAAAGGTCAGCGTGCGACGGCCCAGGCTGAGCTCTTCCCCGCTTCCAACCGGATGGTAGTTCCAGGCGGGGGCAAAATGCTGTTTGAGGTTCTTGGCGCCCATTTTGGAACAGTAGAGCGGCTTGTCCTCGCCGATGCGGTGCATAACCCGCGGCAGTCCGCCCGAGTGGTCCATTTCCGTATGGTTGCTGATCACCAGATCGATTTTCCCGGGATCCACAATCCGGGCGATGTTGTCCAGCATCTGATCCGCAAATTCTTTCTTGACCGTGTCGATCAGGGCGATTTTTTCGTCCATCACCAGAAAGGCGTTGTAGGTGGATCCCTGATGCGTGCTGTAGCCGTGGAAATCCCGGATGTTCCAGTCTTTGACACCCACATCGTAAATACCGTCTGCAATTTCGATTGGTCGCATGATGCTCCCTCAAATGATTTGGCGTTGAAAGAATTGAAGCCCGACCAGCGCGGCCGGTACCGGGCCTGTAAGATCGAAAAAAAAAGATAAGACCCCCCTGAGATAAAATCAATGCCCTTTTCGCCCGCCGGTGGGGCGGAAAAGGGCATCGGTACCAAAGCGCCTGTCGTTGATTCAAGCGGCGGTTAGAACCTGTCTCAAAAATAAGGATCAGGGGCTCATGACAAGGCGCGAAACGGCGAAAAAGCGGAGCCTACACGTCGTATGCAAGCATTTTGAGCCGGTTGGCAACACCGTCAAGAGCACTCAGACTGTTTTTGGGATGGGTTCTATTCTTCCTTTTCAAAGTCGTCCTTACCGGCCCCGCAAATCGGGCAGACCCAGTCTTCGGGCACTTCTTTCCAGGCCGTTCCGGGGTTCACTCCGTTGTCCGGATCGCCATCCGCCGGGTCATACACATAACCGCAGATCGTGCAAACATACTTGTCCATTCCTGATTTCCTCCTTTTCTCGAGAGTAGAAACGCGTGGTCTATTCGTATCCGAATGAAAATCTTTTCCGACCGTGAGGCCTTCAGGCGCCGGGCGGGTACTCCGCCAGCAGGGTCCGGACCTGCGCCGCGACGGCCTTGGCCAGCGACGCGGCCCCTTCCGGGTCATCCGCCGTTAATGCGGGCAGATCCCAGGTCTGCCAGGTGCCATCAGGCAGCGGGGGCAGATCAAGGCCCGGCGTCAGGGCGATACCCCGGTCCGGCCGGAACCCCGCCATGACGCCGGCCAGATCCTGCGGCGTTTCGTAGGCCATGTCCCAGCCCATGGCGCCGACCGCCTTGACCGCCGCCGGATCGATTTCCGCCGCCGGATCGATTCCCCCTGAGGCCACCGCCAGACGCTCACCCCCCAGGGCCCGTGTCAGGGCCGCCGCCATGGGACCGCGAGCGGCATCTTCCCGTCCGGCGAAAAGGATCCGGTGTCGATCCTGCAGGGGTTGCATGAGTTCGGCCACGGCCCGCTCGATATCCACTTCGACGTCCGGATGGCGGGCCATGTCCCCGGCGCCTTCGATATCCCGGTAGGTCAGGTGCCCGGCGTATTCCGCATCGATGGCATCGCAGAAATACTGCAGGGTCAGGTGAATGGCGTCGAACAGGTTTTTCCCCCGGGTGGCCGCCATGGACAGTAGAAATACTTTTTTGGTTCGGTGTCGCGGGTCCCGCAGTCGCAACCGGTATTTGCGGGCCCAGAAGAGCTGGCAGCGGTCGATCAGCGCCTTGAGCTGGGCGGTCATATTGTAGAAGAACACCGGCGTGGCCACTACAATCACGTCGGCCCGGCGGATCAGGGAGTAGATCTCGTCGCGGACATCGTCCTCGATCGGGCAGGTGCCCCGGGTTTCGCAGACCGTGTATTCCTTGCAGGGGAGGATGTGGCGGCGAGCCACCTCGACCATTACGGTCTCAGCGCCGTGGGCAGTCGCGGCCTTCAGGAATCGATCCAGAAGAAAACGGCTGTTGCCTTTGCGTCGGGGACTGCCCTGCAGGCCGACAACCAGCATAATACGCCTCCGCCGTTATAAGATTAAGCCTTGATGTGGCAGGCTTTACAGGTGGTCGGGCCGGTTTTGCGGCCTTCCGTCTTCATCTTTTTGTGGCACTTGGTACAATGTTTATTCATAATCTGCTTTTTTTTGAGCTCGCCGTCGGCCTTCAATTTATCGATGGCACCGGCCTGCTGCGGGAAGAGTTCATGACAAACCTGGCAGTCTTTCAGCACTTCCTGGTGCGCCCGGTGCGGAAAGGGCACCGGCCCTTTTTTGCCGCCGTTGAGTTCGATCGCAGCGGCGCCTTTATTCTCGGTCTGAATGGTGTAGGCGTAAGCGGCGCCCACCGTGGTGAAAAGTAGAACCAGAATCGTCAGTCGCATTCCCTTCATCAGGATTCGCTCCTTTGTGAGAATTCGTGAGGGCGGCTCAATAGCCCTTTTCATGCGCCAGATCCGCCGCCGACACTTTGTCCTGAAATAATTTGTAGGCCCAGACCTGATAGATCAGCACGATCGGCAGGAAGACGATGACCACCACCAGCATGATCTTGAGCGCCAAGGGGCTGGCGCTGGCATTGCGTGCGGTCAGGCTGAAGGCGGCATCCAGACTGGAAGGGAAAAGGTTGGGAAACAGTCCGATCACACCGAAAAACATGGCTCCCACGATGGTCAGGGCCGAGGCCGCCCAGGCCTTGAACCAGGCCTGGCGTGCCATGAACACCCGTGCGGCCAGAAGCGCCAGCACGGTCAGGCCAATGTCCAGGAAGAGGGCCGGATGGCTCAGATAATTGGCATACAGATTGGTTGCAAACCAGCTTGCGACCAGAAATGCGACCGTCACGACGACCAGGAGGGGCCATACCTTTTTGGCGACAGCGATGGCCCGTTGTTGCAGGGCATCCCCGGTTCGGATGGCCAGCCAGATGGCACCGTGCTGCAGAAACAGCAGGACGAACAGCACCCCGCCCAGCAGCCCGTAAGGATTGAGCAACGTCAGGAGGGTGCCGTGATACACCCCCTGACCGTCAAAGGGAATGCCCTGGAATATATTGGCAAAGGCCACGCCGAACAGAAGGGCCGGCCCGAAACTGCCGATAAAGATACAGGTCTCCCACAACCGTTTCCAGCGCGGATCTTCGTTTTGGGAGCGGAATCCAATCGCCACCCCGCGCAGGATAAGGGCGAAAAGTATCAGCATCAGGGCCGAGTAAAGGGTCGAAAACATTACCGCATAAAACAGGGGAAAGGCCGCAAAGGTCACCCCGCCGGCCGTAATGAGCCAGACCTGGTTGCCGTGCCAGAGCGGCCCCAGGGATGCGATCATGGTCCGCTTGCCCTCATCGGTTTTACCGATAAAGGGCAGCAGGGTCCCGATGCCGAAATCAAATCCGCTGGTCATGAAGAATAACGCCCACAGAAGGCCCCACAGAAAAAACCAGATTGCCTGAAAATCCATTGATTTCACCCCCAAACCAGGCATCGCGATGACCTGGCGTTGTTTGCAATATTTCCGTTCAAACCGTTACATGGCGCCGCCGGATCAAACGTCTTCCAACGGCGGGCCCTGTCTGGCATGCTTGATAATCAGATAGTAACCCACGATCCCCAGCAGGCTGTAGACCAGGGTAAAGCCCACCAGGGTGGTGGCGACCTGCAGGGTCGAGATGGGTGAAACCGCATCGGCGGTACGCAGCATGCCCCACACGATCCAGGGTTGGCGCCCGACTTCGGTCACCACCCATCCCAACTGGATGGCGATGAAGGGCAGTGGTATGGAAAAAAGAAGTATCTTCAGCAGCAGGGGGCTTTCGAGCAGCTTTTTGCGGCGGATGAAGGCATAAATGCAGATCAGGACAAAATAGGTCCCCAGCCCCACCATGCCCCGAAATGCCAGGAAGGTCCAGAGCACCGGTGGCCGTTCGTCGCGGGGGAAGGCATTGAGCCCCTTGACCTGGGCATTGAAGTCGCCGTGGCCCAGAAAACTGAGCAGGCCCGGGATCGGCAGCAGCTCGATCGCATTGCGGCCGTTTTCTTCGTCCGGGAGGGCTATCAGATAAATCGGCGCCTGCCGGGTACTATCCCACAGGGACTCCATGGCCGCCAGAATGATCGGCTGCTTTTCAGTGACATCCTTGGCGTGCAGATCGCCTTCGATGGCCACCACCAGGGAACCCACCAGGCCGCAGACCAGACCGATCTGGAAAGAACGCGTAAAGAAATCCGTGTGCTGTTTGCGCAGCAGGTGGTAGGCACTGATGCCCATGAGGACAAAACCGACCAGCACGAAGGCGCTGCTGAGGACATGCACGACCTGCAGGATGGCGAACTTCTGGGTGATCACCGCAAAGAAATCGGTCAGCTCCGCGCGTCCATTGCGAATGGTGTAGCCCACCGGGTTCTGCATCCAGGAATTGGCAATCAGAATCCAGACGGCCGAGAGGTTGGCCCCGATGGCCACCAGCCAGGCCACCGTGGCATGTGCTTTGGCGGACAGTTTTTTCCAGCCGAAATGCCATATGCCGATAAAGGTGGATTCCAGGAAAAAGGCGGCCGTGGCTTCGATGGCCAGAAGCGAACCGAAGATATCCCCCATATAGGCGGAATAGCCGGACCAGTTGGTGCCGAACTGGAATTCGAGGGTAATGCCGGTCACGACGCCCACCGCGAAATTGATCAGAAAAATCTTCCCCCAGAATCGGGTCATCGCCAGATAGGTCTTGTCGCCGGTGCGCACATAGCGGGTTTCCATATAGGCAATCACCCAGCTGAGTCCGAGCGTCAGGGGGACAAAAAGAAAATGAAACGCTATGGTCGAATAGAACTGCAAACGCGAGAGCATGACGACATCCATACAAATTCCTCCCGATTGAAGCGTAAACACTCCACCTGCCGGAATCGTCCGTGAGGCCGGACCTCCGATAAATATGGGATTGGGCGGGCCCTTTGCCCGTCAGAAAAGAAAAAGAGCCGCACAGGGGGATTATTGCGGGGCGATCAGCCCCCGGCTTCGCCCGACAGCCGGCATTGACTGAAGTCGATCGGTTTGCCGCAGCCCTTGCAATTGCGCGGTTTGTCGAATTCATCTGAAAAAACTTCGACTTCTTCGCCGCACTCAGGGCATTTGCAGGTAAATGATTTAAGGTTCCTGAAATTTTCGAATCCCGGACAGTGTTGCGGTGTCGACATTTTTTCCTCCTTGCGAATAAAACGCGAATGCGTTTCGAAGTGGTAAACTGCCAGCGTGGCGTTCAGGACAACCTGGCGCCGATCTCCCGGCCGTAATCCTGGGCCATCTGAATACCGCCGCCCAATTGACTGGATTTGAGCAGAAGCGGTCCGCTGAGCATATCCATCTTGAAGATGTTCTTCATGGTTTCAAAAATACGTTCCTGAGCTTCGGTGCTCCAGCCGTGGGCCCCGAAGGCCGCGCCGATTTTACCCGCCAGCGGCGCTTTTTCGGCCAGGAACAGAAACGTTTTCATCCCCTGGAGCATATCACCGTGGTAGGTCGGGGAACCGAAGACATAAGCATCGTAGCCTTCCAGATCTGCCTCCGATTTGATCTCCTTGACATTTTTCTCGACAGCCTCGTGGCCCGAGATGCGCAGGCCTTCGCCGATCAGACCGGCGATGCGGGCTGTCTCTTCGGTGCGGGTTGCAGATATAATGAGTGTTCGGGCCATAATGTATTTCTCCCTTCAGCGAATACGCTGATCGACGCCCTTGTCGTCACAATCCGGTGTGTAGCAGCTAACGTTGAGAAACTCGCATTTTTCCCCACACGAGGGACAGGGTTCGGGAGGGGCTTCCTGTTTGACGGTATAACTGCATTTGGAGCATTTCCAGGTGGTCATGGTCATGGTTCACCTCATCATCAGAAACCGTTGGCGCGCGCCGGGTTCAACGCCGTTAACGATTCGGCCTTCCCGCCGCCGCCGAAGTCATCGATGCCGATCCATGGAAGATCAGGCTTTCCATAAACCGTGGAGATTGCAGTATTCGCGGGCCGACACCTGGGCGGCATCGGTGCAGAACACCGCTTCGGGGGCATCGCCGGGGTTCAGAAAGGCGCGGTAAATCTTGCCGTCGGCGATCAGCTCGACAAATTCGATGTAGTGTTTTTCTTCCATGGGATGGGCGACCTCACCCACTTTGACTTTATAGCCGTCGTCTACTTTTTCGATCACCGGCACGTGTTTTTCCCTGGCGGCGTCCACGGTGTTCTCGGTGAACAGCTTCATGGGCTGTCCGCAACAAACCAGTTCGCCGTCGCCGCCGTGGAGCACTTCGACAATGTTGCCGCAAAGCGCGCATTTGTAAACCTGAAGTTTCTCAGCCATGATCTTCTCCTTTAGGCTTTAAGGCCGGCGGAACCGGGCTGCGAACCCGTGGCACCGCCCGCTTCGGGATTTGGGTGGCAGGGCCGCTACCAGTTTTCACCCAGCAGCTCGAAATAGGCCTGGGGATGGGCGCAGGCCGGACACATGGCAGGCGCTTCGAGGGCCTCGGCGACATAGCCGCAGTTCAGGCAGCGCCATTTGGCGGCCTGCTCACGTTTGAAAACGCGATCGGCCTTGATGTTGCCGGCCAGCTCGACATAACGTTTTTCGTGCTGCTGTTCGGCGACGGCAATACTTTCCATGATCATGGCCGGGGCCTCGAATCCCTCTTCCCGGGCCACCCGGGCAAATCCCGGATACATCTCGGTGTGTTCGTAGCGTTCACCGGCCGCGGATTCCAGCAAATTGTCGTAGGTGGCACCGATGACACCCGCCGGAAAAGCTGCGGTCACCTGGGCCTCGCCCCCTTCGAGCAGCTTGAACAGGCGTTTGGCATGCTCTTTTTCCTGGTTGGCCGTCTCATCGTATATCTGGGCAATCTGAACGAAACCGTCTTTCCTGGCCTGTTTGGCAAAATAGGTGTAGCGGTTGCGCGCCTGAGATTCGCCGGCAAATGCCGTCACAATGTTTTTTTCGGTCTGGGATCCTTTTAGAGTCGCCAAATTTTCCTCCTTGCATTTTGCAGTTTAGACAATGCGATGATTGATACGTGGGGGCGGCCCTATGATTCGGCCGCCCACCAGCCTTTTTCTTGATGTCGACGTTTTTCCTCCTGGGCCATTTTCTTGATTTTGTAAGCGGAATCCCGGATTATCCCATAAAGGACACCGCAACCAACGTCTTCGCGGTCGGCATCGCCTCGATCGGCCAGTTCGATCATCTCCTCGACCAGGTTCAGGGTTTTTCGGAGATTGCGATTGCAGGATTTCAAAATCTGAATGGCTCCAACGGTCTGCGGCCGTGTTCGCCGCTCGTGGGAATGGAAAAAAATCGGTCTTCCCACGCTACCGTATCAAATAGCATGCCACCCTGACCTTCAGCACAACAAACGGCTGGAATCGCCCGCCACTCTTTGAAAAAACCGTTTCGATCCGCCATCAAACATGCGGGACTACGGACGCTGGCCCCTGATTTATGATACAGTCAGCGGCGCCAGAGTTCCGGGTGCTGAAACGCGCAAAGCCACGATTAATGCGAAAAGCACAAGCGCTTGGTCCTGTCAGCGAAACGGATTTAAAAAGCGATACAGTTTTGTATCGCGGGACAACAAATCGATACACAGCACCGTCGGAGGCCAGGGAAACAGAGACATTCAGGAACGTGATTATTGGTTTCGGAACGGTTTGAGATGCCGCAGGAACAGTTTGTTCCATAGCAGAACCCGATAGGGGATTCAAGCCAATTGCATTGAGAATTCGCGCAATGGCCCGAACAACGGCCAGACCAGGCCGGGCTTGTCGGCAAAAGCCCCCAACCCCCGCCCCGGCCGGACGGGTTGGTTCAGAGGGGCTGAGCGGTCGCCGTATCCGCCGGGACGGCAGGACGTTCAGCGGGGGTTATCACATCAGGCTTCGACCCGCTGGCCGCGCGCGGAGATGACTACTTCTTCCAGCGGAATTTCCACGGCGGCTTTTTCCATGGCTTTCTGGACGATCACCAGCAGCCCGGCGCAGCAGGGGACTTCCATACGTACCGCGGTGACCGACTGAATATCGGCCTGGGCGAAGATCAGGGCGAAGCGTTCGATATATTCCTGGTATTCGTCGAACTTGGGGCACCCGATCATCACCACCCTGCCCCGCAGATAGTCGCGATGCAGGGTCGGAAAGGACACGGCCGCGCAATCGGCCAGAACGAGAAGATGGGCCTTTTTCAAGAAGGGCGCGTGCGGCGGCACCAGTCGGATTTTAATCGGCCAGTGGGCCAGGGCCGAATCGGCCGGGCTGTCCGTCAGGACTCCCGGGGGCGGCGGTTCCCCTTCGACGCGCGGTGCGAACATCTTCATACCGGCCGAGGGGCAGCCGCCCACCGGAAAAGGCATGACCGGTTTATCCGCGGCAGCGTGGGCTTCAAGGTGCTCTTCGACCGCCGCTTCATCGAACTCGTCGGCCTCGCGTTCGATGATCTGCAGCGCTCCGGTGGGGCATTCGCCGATACAGGCCCCCAATCCGTCGCAGAGATTGTCTGAAACGACCCGGGCCTTGCCGTCGATGATATCGAGCGCGCCCTCGGCACAACCGGTTACGCACTGGCCGCAGCCGTCACAAAGTTCTTCATCGATTTCTATAATTTTTCGGACTATTTTCATGTTGGCTTCCTTACCTTGCAATGCGACGCGGCTCCCGCCGGGCGTCGCTCCGTACGATCTGAAGCGTTTTCGGGATCAGCCGGTCACCGTCAGCAAATCCGCCTGTTTGCGGCCGGCGACGGTCAGGCAGGCGGCCGTGGCCTTTTCGAGGGTTTTCGCGTCCAGACGGGCGTCGTGTTTCT
>JAERRP010000312.1 GCA_016735415.1 Desulfobacterales bacterium
GAGCTTTTTGACGGTCTTGGCTTGGGTGTTATCCGCGATCGATTGGTAAAGACGTTCCACCAGTTCCGGAAAAGTGATAAACAGGCCGTTATAGCACTGGTTGATGGCATGGATCAGAAATGCTGTGGCCAGGCCGCTTTTGCCCGTGCCCGTGGGTCCAATGAAGATGATATTGCGGGATTGGGTCATGTAATCAAAGCCATCATACATGGATTCGATTCTCTTTTTATTGAGTTTTGGCTGGCGCAGGAAAGGAAAGGTCTCCAGCACAAACGTTTCAGGAATCCCGGCCCGTCTGACTCTCATTTTGCGGGCATTTTCTTTTTTGATTTGATGTTCCTCGGAAACAACATATTCCAACAGTCGCGCATGGGAGTAATTCCCTTTTGCGGCGATTTTAAGATACCGATCCCAGTTTTCAATCAATACGTTGAGCCGAAGGTATTTAAGCATCTTTATCAACTCATCAGTCATTTTCATCCTCATAAATGGAAAGATCCGGCTCATCGGTAAAGCAGCCCTCGATGTAGGTGTCCCGTTTTATAAAATCCGGCTCAATTTCGGGTGCCCCCAGTTCAATACTGCCGTCTCTCAAAATCAGAACAAGTATGTTTTCAATGGTTTTAATGTCCTTAATGCGATATTTTAAGGCTCTTTGTATGGCTTGAATAAAAACTGAATGAGCGGTTTTTTGATATAAGCCGAAAAACGCTCGGATGAAGTGATGCCTGGCCTTACCACTATTGGGCAAAGCGAAATTCAAATAATCATCAAGAGCCTTGTCTGATCGCAGGACTTTTTCTTCCCGCACCGTTGGTTTTTTTCGATACATGGGTCTTTGAGGCGGCTTTGGCCCCCCCTCGGGAGTGATGACTTCATTCCTGACGCCGTCAGGCGGCAAAGAATACCGTCCTAATTGCTTTCTTTGGTGATAGATCTTCAAATGATCGGCGTATTGAAGGACTTTGACGTCATGGCGTCGTGTCCCCGGAATCCAATAGTAGTTCCCATTAACTGAGGCGTAGCCGTACTGATCGGTTTTTCTTTTGTGTATAAGGTAGGGCGGTTCGATATATGGCGGCAATTTTTTGAGATACGGTTTTTCAAATTCAAAAGTCACGGAAGGGATAGTCCTGGTTTTTCCGGTGGGCCTGTTGGCCGATCGTTTTGTCGCCCACATGCAAGCCTGGTGATTCATGTCTTCCAGGTTTAAAAAAGAACGGCCCGGAAAAAAATTGGTTTCCACCGTATAAAAACCCCGTTCATTCCCCGCTTTTCGGTTTGGATGACCTATTTCATGGCACACAAGTTTGAAACGATACTGCCTGGCGAACCGTTCCATTTCAGGGGCGATGACGGCATTTTTGCCGGTCCCCCGCAAACGGGCCAGATTCGTGTTATCGATGATACAGATACCTGCCGCGTATCCCCAGTAAACGAGGGCTTCATGAAGAAAGCATTTCATTTGAAACCGAGTGAATGAACGATAGAACTTCAGGTAACGAATTTTGCAATACCGAAAATACAAAAGGCTCCCTTGGATCAGCACTGTTTTTTCACCCAGACGAACACGGTAAGGCGACGTGTCATGCTGTATCTCAGCCCCAGGTTGGTCCGGAACCTGTTGACACCGGCCGGATGTTTTGTGACTCAAACCTTCTTCCCTCAGCATTCGCGTCAGGGTTGAATAGGCGATGTCAATCCCTTTTTCTTCGGTCAGTTTTTCATACACCCGTTGTGCACGGCCCTGACATGTTTCGTAAAGCTTTGCCAAAAGCGCCGAATCAATCTCAATTTTGCCCTTACGTGCAGTTTGCGGCATCTCGCCCTCTTGGGCGATAATGCCCATTACGGTGGTGGGACTAATGTGCATATTCCTGGCAATCTCCCGCAGTCCCATACCCTCCTGGTGCAGCAGGAAAATGGCTTTACGTTTGTTCGGTGCTATCATGAAATGCTTCCATTGCTTTTTTAAAAGCATCAAAAAGTTCTATCATACCGCCGGACAACATGTTGGCTTGGGCTGCAAACGCGTTGCTCATGGTTCCGGCATTGTGTTGCACCATAAATCGCTGCATGTATCTCAAGATGATTTCGAGGGTTTTCAATATGGCTTTTTCCCGCTCGCTCAAAGTATCGCCTATTGCGTCATTACGTTTTAATCGCTCAAGTCCCCAGAAAAGATTTCCGGTTTTGATTTGTGCCCGGAATTCAGCCGAACCCTTGAAATAGCCATTTGCCAGC
>JAERRP010000578.1 GCA_016735415.1 Desulfobacterales bacterium
ACCAGAAAATTGATCAGGTAGGCCTGCCAGGCCCTTTGCGGGTCCCGGGTAAACAACTGAATGAGGAAGGTGACGATGCCGACAGCCACCAGTGCCAGAAACACTTTCCTGATGGGCGAGGTCTTCATATGTCGATGGCTACCTTTCCTTCTTGAACATGCCTGCCGATGCCGCCGGGGTTCAGGCGGGTTGGGATAACACTTCCAGTTCGCTCACGAGGGCCCCGCGTTCTTTAAAAAACTCGTGCAGTTCGGCCGCGCGCGCCGGGTCACAGGCCACCGTAATACCGTAATGCTCACCGGAGCAGCGCGGATCGTATTCGGTCAAGCCGGCGTAGTCCGGCAGTCCGCCGATGTTGATCAAACCGATGACGTTGCCGAAAATGGAGAACAGGACCGTGAATTCGAAACCCACGATAAAAAAGGGCACCAGGGCCACAATCGGTTTGCCGCTGACAATCAGGTCCCACTGGACGGCCGTATAGGCGGCGAACAGAAACCCGAAGAAAAAGCCGATAATGCCGCCGGCCAGGGTAAAATGCCCCACCTTGCTTTTGGGCAGATCCAGGGCGGCGGCGATCTTGTGGTTGGGGATCGGGCTGTGAACCCGGACGACCGACCAGGGCGAAGTTTTAAACGCTTCGAGCGTATCGATCACCTGATTGGGATCTTTGAACAGCCCCATCAAACGTCTTTCGGCCGGCATAGGCCCTCCCTATTCCAGCAATTCTTTGACTTCCGTCATGGAGACCGAAGGCATGTGTTTGACGAAGAGACAGAAGAGAAAGAAAAACAGGCTGAAGCTTCCAAGCATGATGCCGAATTCGATCAGGGACGGGGTGAACAACCCCCAGGCATGGGGGATGAAGTCCCGCGCCACACTGGTGATGATAATGACGAAACGTTCGTACCACATCCCGATATTGACCAGGATTGAAATCACCAACAGGGCCGCAATGCTGGTGCGTATCTTTTTAAAAAAGAAAAGCAGCGGGATGATGGTGTTGCAGATCGCCATGATCCAGAACCCCACTGCATAGTCGCCGGTGGGGCGGTAGTGGAAGATGTACTGCTCCAGGGGGTTTTGGCTGTACCAGGCCATAAAAAACTCCGTGCCGTAGGCAAATGCCACGATCAGGCCGGTAAAGACAATGGTTTTGGCAATGCTCTCCAGGACGTGGGTCGTGATGATCTGCTGGTAATTGAAAATTCGGCGCAGGGGGATCATCAGCGTCAACACCATGGCCAGCCCGGAATGAATCGCGCCGGCCACGAAGTAGGGGGCGAAAATGGTGGTATGCCAGCCGGGGACGACGCCCAGGGCAAAATCCCAGGACACCACGCTGTGCACGGAGATGACCAGCGGGGTGGCCAGCGCGGCGAAAAAGAGATAGCCGCGGGTATAGTGGCGCCACTGCTCGAACCGGCCGGTCCAGCCCATGGAAAGGACGGTGAAGACTTTCTTGCGGAAACCGGTGGCGTGGTCGCGGACGATGGCCAGGTCGGGCAGCATGCCGGTGTACCAGAAAAGGGAGCTGACGGTCAGGTAGGTGCTGATGGCCACCACGTCGAACATGAGCGGCGACTGGAAATTGGGCCAGAGGTTGCGCTGGTTGGGAAACGGCAGCATGAAGTAGACCATCCAGGCCCGCCCCAGGTGGACAAAGGGGAAAAGCCCGGCCGTGCAGACCGCGAAGATGGTCATGGTTTCGGCGGCCCGGGCGATGGGGTTGCGCCAGCCGACCCGGAAGAGGTGCAGAATGGCCGATATCAAGGTGCCGGAATGGGCGATCCCGACCCAGAAGACAAAGTTGATCAGGTAGGTGCCCCAGCCCACGGGGTTGTTCATGCCGGCCACGCCGATACCGACGAAGATCTGGTACAGCCAGCAGGCGGCGCCCGTGAGGATCCCACAGAAAAGCAGGGCGATCAGGGTCCAGTAGCCTTTGCCGGCGGGCTTCAGCGTGTTGAGGACGGTCTGGTCAACCTGGGCAAAGGTCAGATCGGACATGGGGTATCAAACCTCCTGAACCACTTTTTTAAGATAGATCACCGCCGGCTTCGTGTTGACATAGCCCATCACCTGATAGGCCCGCGGGTCGTCCACCAGCTTGCGCCCCCGGGTCTCGGGGTCCATCAGGCTGCCGAAGGTGATGGCGTCGGTGGGGCAGGTCTGCATGCAGGCAGTCACCACCTCCCCGTCGCGGATGGCCCGCTTTTCATTTTTGGCCAGATTGTGGGCGCTTTTGATGCGCTGGATGCAGAAGGAGCATTTCTCCATGACGCCTTTGGCCCGCACGGTCACGTCCGGGTTCAACTGCAGGTCGAGCGGCTGGGGCCATTGCCAAGTGTACCAGTTGAAGCGGCGAACCTTGTAGGGGCAGTTCTGGGAGCAGAAGCGGGTGCCGATACAGCGGTTGTAAATCTGGTTGTTGAGCCCTTCCTTGCTGTGGTGGGGGGCGTAGACCGGACAGACGGCTTCGCAGGGGGCGTTGTCGCAGTGCTGGCACATCATCGGCAGAAATGTGACCCGGGTCCCCGTTTCTTCATCCAGATAACGCTGAATCTGCAGCCAGGCCATTTCACGGCCTTCCAGAATGCGTTCCTCGTGAACGATGCCGATATTGTTTTCGGCATAGCAGGCTGCCGCGCAGGCGTTGCAGCCGATGCAGCGGTCGAGATCCACCACCATGGCCCAGCGGTAATCCTTATGATCGTGGGGCGGGTAGAAATCCCGCCGGGCGTCGTAGCCCTCGGGAATCGGCAGGGTCAGCGGGAAATCCCACATGGTCAGCCCTTCCCCGTGCTCGGCTGAACCGTGGCGAACCTGCTTGAGGGGTATGGACAGGGCGATTTTGCGATCGTGTTGAATACGACTGCCGTCAATGTGGGCCAGGCGCATCGATTTTCCGGTGTCCTGGATCGTAAGCCCGGCCGTAACGTTGACCGGTGCGCCGTCCAGCGGCCCGGTCGCAGCCGGAAGGAGCTGAAACGGGTTGGCACCCCGGTTGCGGGCAAAGCGTCCGTAAGCACTGTGGCCCATGCCGGCGGTCATCATCAGGACCCCGGGGGCGACGCCCGCCCAGGTGTAGACCGGCGCTTCGATTTGAACCGTCTTGTTTTTCAGGGCCACCACCTGGCCCTGGGCGGTGCCCAGGTCGACAGCGGTTTCCGGATGCATGACGACGGGCGACTGCCAGGTCACCTGGGTCAGGCTGTCGGGAATCTCATTGAGCCAGGCGCGATTGGCCCCGCGTCCGTCCAGGAAGCGGATGGACGGCGCGGCGATGAATACCGTTTCGCGCGGCGGGGGCGTTATCCGGCCGAAGACCGTATCCAGAAAATCCGGATCGATGGCGGACGGGTCGCTCGGGCCTTCGCCGGCCACCCGCTGCGAGAACAGGCCGCCGGTCTGAAAGGTCCGGACCCAGCCTGCGGCGGAGAATATGCCGTGGTGCGCCTTCAGGGATTGGGCCAGGTAGGCTTTGTAATTCGTGGCCGGCGGCGAGGTGTCGAAAGCCGTTCTTAAAAGAAGATCGCCCAGGGCCGGGGCCTCGGTCAGTCGGCCCATGGCCGGCTGCTGAATTCCGGTCGCGCCGGAAACCGTGCCGTACTCATCCCAGGTTTCAAGGGGTAGGCGTACCGGCAGGATCAGGTCGGCGCGCGCGGCGGTTTCGTCCATACAGCCGGACAGACTGATGACAAAGGACCGGGGCTGCTCGAAAACAGCGGCGGCCTCGCTGGCGGGCGCAAGGGCGTAAACCGGGTTGGCATTGTGGACCAGGACCACGTCCGCTTGCCCGTCGCGCATGTCCCGCAGCAGGTCCAGGATGGCGGACCGGCGTGCCGCGGTCTCCACCCGGTAGCGCCGCCCGAATTCCAGGAGCGGCATTTCCGGATTCAGAATGCGATTCAAGAGGTTGACCGCCAGATCGGTCGGCAGACTGTTCATTCCGGCGGCGGCGGCCCCGGTTCCCAGCACGAGCGGGTTTTCGGCCTGGAAGAGCCGGTTGGCCAGTTGATCGTACTGCGCTGCGGTAATGCTGCTGCGGTCAACGACGTTTTCGCGGGTAAAGGGGGTGATGATATCCTCCAGCCGGCGGCGCAGCGAATAGGGCAGATGATCGGCCCGCCCGACGTCCAGTGCCACCTGAAGCATGCCCAGGGCCACGACGGCTTCGGTACCGGGCCGGCAGGCCAGCCAGGCGTCCGCGTTGGCGCCGGTCAGCGATTGAAACGGGCTGACCTGAAAAAAGAGCCCTTTGCGGTTCTGATGCAGTCCGTGCATGGCTTTGAACCGGCGGGCGTATTCCACCGGGGACAGCCAGGTTTCAAGAAAGTCGGCGCCGAAGGATACCAGGACATCTGCATCCTGCATCCGATATGCGAAGAGACCGTCGATGCCGAAAACGGCGGCATTGGCGGTTTTCAGGGATTCGTAGGCAAAGGGTTCGAAAACCGTGGGGCCGTCGGAATTCCAGTTGGCCAGGGCCGTCCGGGCCAGTCCCTGAAGGGTTGCGCCCATGACATCGGTTAAAAAGCGCACGCGATCGGTGCCCCGGCGGGCGGCGGCCGCGGTTTTCGTGTGCATTATCGCCTCGGCCTCGGAAAAGGAGATCGTACGCCAGCGTCCGTTTTCCTTCAGCTGCGGCGAGCGGATGCGATCGGGATCATACACGCCCTGCAGGGCGGCCTGGCCGCGCATGCAGAGTTTGCCCCGGTTGACCGGGTGGGACGGGTTGCCTTCCAGCTTGATGACACGGCCTTCACGGTTTTTGGCAATCAGGCCGCAGCCGGACGGGCATTCCCGGCAGGTGGAGGCATACCATTGGGGCTGCCCGGTCACCATATTGTCGGGGGCATGCACCAGGGTGAAAAGCTTGCGATCGGGGTCGGGCGAACAGCCGGCGGCAAAGGAGATGCTGCCCATACCGGCAATTTTGATGAAGGTTCGACGATCCATAATAAGTATGAGCCCTCAGTCAGGTCGATACGAAGCGGTTAAGGGTTGGATCGAACAGATCCCGAAACGACTTCAGGACTCGGGATGCAGTGGTCCGCTGGCAGGTAAGAATAATTCGCAGCTGAGATACTATAATTTTATACCGAACCCCTTGCAGGGTGTCAAGACGCCGCCTCTGAAAAATCAGAGAGGCCGAGGTTTTCTACCCGGTCCGTCCCTAAACCGGCGCCAGATGCCTGTTTGCAAGGAGCAAATGCTCAAAACACAATTATCTTTTCTTCACATAGGGGGTCCTTCATAGGGGCCATTCGATTCCCGCAGGATGCCGGAACCATCAACACGGGAAGGGACCTGACGCGCGCAAGATCGGCCGCGGCCTGATTTCAACGGCGGGGCAGGGTGTGGGGGGGCGCCCCCCGAAAAAATTTGGCGGGCTCCCCTTCGGGTTCGGCCCGGGGCG
>JAERRP010000606.1 GCA_016735415.1 Desulfobacterales bacterium
CGTCCTGACCCCGGTGCAGGAGGCCCTGGCGAAAGTCATCCAGAGAATTGAACTCGACCTGGACCGGAAACCGGGCGTCATCCGCGAAGTCCGAATCTTCGAGGACGAACACAATTACACCCGCCTGATCTTCAACAAGGTCACGCTCAACGAGACCCTGGACCCATCGGTTTTCGAGCACTTGTCATGATAATGCACCGCCTGTTGCCCCTGGTTGCCCTCGTGCTGCTGTCGGCCTGCCAAAGTTTGCCGGTCATCGTTCCGGCCCCCTTTGAAAACGCCGTTGCGGACCATTCGGACCCGGGGCCCTTTGTGCGCCACCCCTGGCAGATGGTGCACAGCATCGAGAGCCGCTGGCCCGACGGCGGCCGGGGGTTCATGCTGGGGGTCCTCACCGTCGAGCCGCAGACCGATACGATTGCCTGTGCGGTCCTGTCGCTCGAGGGGCTGCTGTTGTTCCAGGCCCGTTATGAAAATGGCCGTCTGGAAGTGACCCGCGCCCTGCCGCCCTTCCATCACCCCCAGATGGCGGGCCGCATGCTCGAGGATATCCGCCTGATCTTCCTGGCACCACCGCACGAGGCTGTTCTGCAGGGCCTGGGGCCGGACAACCGCTGGACCCGACGCCACGTTTCGTCCCTGGGGACCATTGACGTGACCGGTCCCAATGACGACATTTACGACATTCGGCGTTATGACGCTCATCATCGGCTTATGCGCCAGATTACGATTTCGGCCTGTCGGGCACCGGCCCACCCTCTGGCCGAGCCGGTGCCCTGCCGGATCGACCTCGAAGCTTCGGGACCGGAGGCCTACCGGCTCCACATGGTGCTGACGGAAGCCGAACCCCTGGCGGTCGACAAATCTGCCCCTTAGGCCGAAAACCGGTTGCCCGGAGTTGAAGGGCACCCGGAAAAGAACATACGGAGTCCCATGAAATTCAAACTGATCTATCCCCGTTGGGCCAAACTGCATCAACAGACCGAATTTCACCTGCCCCCCCACGGCCCCGTGGTATTTGCCGCCAGCTTACCTGAAGACGTCCAGGTGGATTTCATCGACGAGAATCTTCAATCCATCGATTTCGACGACCCGGTCGATTTTGTGGGCATCTCCATGATGCTCACGATTCAGGTCAAACGGGGCTGGGAAATCGCGGACGCCTTCCGGGCCCGGGGCATCAGGGTCATTTTCGGCGGCATCGCCGCCACGCTGCATGCACAAGAAACCCAAAAGCATGCCGACAGTGTTTTTTTGGGTGAAGCCGAGGGGCGCATGGACGATGTGCTCGATGATTTTCGCCACGACCGCCTCCAACCGGTTTATGATTACCTGGCCGACCGACCGCCCATCGAGTGGGTCGGTACCGCCCGCCGGGATCTCCTCGACCGAACCCTTTACAATTACAAAGGCATCCAGATGGTCGACCTGGTCCACGCCTCCCGGGGATGCCGGTTCAACTGCTATCCCTGCTGCGTTGCATTTCTGGGCGGCCGCGATTTCCGGCCCCGGCCGATCGACAAGACCATTGCCGAAATGGCCTCCATCGACAACAACCGCCTCTTTATCGTCGACAATTCCCTGGCCCAGGACACGCAATGGGAAATGGACCTTTTCCGCGCGATGATCCCCCTGAAAAAAAAATGGTGCAGCCACCCCATCGAAGACAAGCCGAAAGTTCTGGACCTCGCCGCCCGGGCCGGGGCCTGGTATGTATACCAGGCCGTATTTGACTGCTCGGACCATATCCGTGAAAGAATCCAGCGCTACCATGATTACGGCATCGGGGTGGAAGGTACGATTTTACTGGGCCTCGACGATCATACCGAAGATGATATCAAACGCCTGATCGATTTTCTTCTGGAGATCAATCTGGATCTGGCGGAATTCACCGTGTTGACGCCCTACCCGCATACCCGCGCCTACCGGGAGTTTCACGACCAGAAACGCATTCTGACCTATGACTGGGATAAGTACACGGCCGGACAGGTCGTCTTCCAGCCCCGCCGGATGTCTCCGCAGAAGCTTCAGGACCTGCTGGATTACGCCTGGAAAACGTTCTACCGCGACGAACCCCAGCGGATGAAAATGTTCAAACTGATGGAGCAGGTGGTGCGCCGGGAAAAAGCGGACGACTCCCACCGGCCGCGAAACCGCAAACTGGCACGGCGGGCGTTTGGTAAAAAACTTTGACGGGGGCTAACCCCTTGAGACAGGCGGATGCATCAAAGTTATTACAAGATTCGTATAAGCTGTGCGCGTGCTTTTTC
>JAERRP010000434.1 GCA_016735415.1 Desulfobacterales bacterium
AGTTCACTTGATAACAACTGAAACCACTGAACATTCAATCGAAGCCCTAATCTTTTAGCCCCAATTACCGTATGCAAATTTTTTAATCCCGGTATAAAAAAAGTTAACGATTATTAAAATCAGAGCGCTTTGCAAATACGAAAATCCAGCGACGACGGAAACTGGAATGGCCCTTCTGACCACCAATAATAACGTGCAGATTCCTATGAAGTTTAGGCTTTTTTAACAGGCAAGGCCGTTGATTCCCTTTCACAGGACTATCAACAAATCCCTCTTTGTCGTCGGATAAGGGGTAGGAAGGCAAGAAGAAATGCAAACAGTCTAAAACCATCAGAAAAGGGTCGTAACTATTGGACAAGTTAATATTTCGGTCTCACGAAAAATGTTTGACCGCATTCATAAAAACACGGATTCCTGGGGTAGGTTCTTTCGGGATGGGCGACAGGCCTTTGCGACGCCTAGTTTCTGCTTCGCGAGTCCAGTCGGGGTGATTTGTCCAATGGTTGAAAGCTTCCGGGTGGGGCATGAGCCCAAAAATCCGTCCGGTCTCGTCACATACCCCGGCAATGTCCATCAGCGAGCCGTTGGGATTATGCGGGAATTGGCCATTGGCCAGGTTGCCGCCGGGGTCGGCATAGCGCAAAACCACCTGCCGGTTTTGCATTAAGCGGTTGATGATATCGGCTTCGGCATAAAATTTTCCTTCGCCGTGCCGGATGGGGAAGTCCATGGTTTCTATTCCGCGAGTAAACACGCAGGGAGAATCGGGGTCTACTTTGAGGCGTACCCAGTCATCGCGAAAATTACCGCAGTCGTTAAATGTCAGCGCGATAGAGCGGGTTTGATAGTTGCCTGCGAAGCCCGGCAGCAGCCCCAGGTTGACCAGGGTTTGAAAACCGTTGCAGATGCCGATAACCAGCCCCTCTCGGTCGACAAAAGACAACAGTTGGTCCCCCACGTTGGTGCGCATGCGCACGGCTTGAAGTACGCCCGCACCGTGGTCGTCTCCCCAGCTGAACCCTCCACCGAAGGCCATGATCTGATAATCGGCCAGACGAACCCCACCGGCAATGAGGGTGTTGATGTGAACCCGGTCGGCTGTCGCCCCGGCCAACTCCAGTGCATAGGCCGTTTCCAGATCGCAATTAAGGCCGAAACCAGTCAATACCAATGCGCGTACCTTGGGGGTCATATCAGGTCTCCATAAGGTTTTTCCCAGGCCGTTATAAGCGTGTCGAGATCTAAATTCAATAACACGTGATCATCCCGGCCGTTGATAATCAATTGCGGTATCGACGTCACCTTTCCGATGCAGGCCAGGGGCAAACCTTTAAAAACGGCTTCAATTTCATTCTGTCTGGCCGGATCGACCGTCACCAGAAAACGTCCGGCCGATTCCGAAAACAAAACCAAATCGTCGCGCAGGGGAGTGTCGCAAATCACGTCGGCCAACTCAAGGCTCATACCAAGGCGGCCGCCCGTGGCGACCAGGGCGGCATGAATGCCCAACCCGCCGCGATAAAGGACGCGGACTGAAGCGGTCAAGGACTGAGCTATGGCTTTTTGCAACGCGCGATATACAGGCAGAAAGTCCTCGGGATGAACTTGCGGCACATTCAGTCCGGTATAGCCCAAATGTTCGTAATATTCTGACCCCCCCAGTTCATTGCGGGTCATTCCGACAAGGTAGACAAAATCGCCGGCTTGCTTGGCTTCCATGCTCATGCAGCGGCTGACGTCCGGCACCCGGGAAATGGTGCTGAACTGAATCGTCTCCGGGGCGGAGACTTTATGGGTGACCCCATAGCGGCCCGGCAGGTTCCCGTCGACATACATGCTGTCCTTGCCGGAAAGCAGTGGAATCTCATAGGCCAGGCAGACATCCTTGAGGGCCCGGCAGGCGCGCACCAGCTGGGCTGCTTTAAAACGACCATCCGGATTTTTAAGCGGATCATACTGGATGTTGGGCCAGCAGAAATTGTCGACCCCCCCCACATGGGTCAGATCTCCGCCTACGGCGATTACCCGGCGCAAGGCCTCGTCGATGGCACAAGCAGTCATGTGATAGGCGTCAATCGCCGAATAGGTCGGCAGTAGCGACTGGGCAAAGGCCAACCCCCTGGAACTGGTCAGAACCGGCCGGATTACGCCGGCATCACTGGGGATATTGCGGTCCACGCCCACCAGCGGTTTAATAACGCTGCCGCCCTGGACTTCGTGATCATACTGGCGGGGCACCCATTCACGTGAGCAGAGGTTGGGTCGCGCCAGCATATCGGGCAGTAATCGGCTGAAGTCCGTTGGCACACCGATGACGGGTTCGCATAAGCCGCGCTCCTCCGGAGACTGCCAGACGGCATCGAACACCCATTGGGGAAACCCTGATTTCAGAAGATCCAGATCGACAGAGGCACAGTTTTTCCCTTCGTAAGAGACCTGCAGTTTACCGGTATCCGTGTACCGGCCGATCACCGTACTTTCAACCGAATGCTTTCGGGAAAGCGCCATGAAACGATCGAGATGGTCCGGCCGCACCGCCACTGTCATGCGCTCCTGGGATTCGGATATCCATATTTCCCACTGATCCAATCCGGCGTATTTGAGCGGCACTTTTTCCAACGAAACCTCACAACCGTTAGAAAAAAGCGCCGATTCACCGATGGAGGAGGACAACCCGCCCCCGCCGTTATCCGTGACAAACCGGATCAGACCATCGTCACGGGCTTCCAGCAGAAAATCATGCATTTTTTTCTGGGTGTAGGGATCGCCGATCTGGACATGACCGGCCGGGGTGTTTTCCGAAAAGATCTCGGATGAAGCCGTGACACCATGAATGCCGTCTTTACCCACCCTTCCGCCGCACATAATGATCAGGTCGTCGGGGGAGGTTTTTTTCTTTTCGGCCGGTTCACCGTCGACCACCGCCGGCATCAACCCTACGGCCGTCACAAAAACCAGACACTTGCCCAGATATTTCGGATTGAACACAATCTGGCCGAAAGTCGTGGGGATGCCGCTTTTGTTCCCGCCGTCACGCACCCCCTCGATCACACCGTCCAGCAGCCGTCGGGGATGCAAGAGGGGCTTGAGATCGCCGTTGTAATCCCGCGGGCCGACGCAGTAGCCATATCCACCCATCACCAGGCGCGCGCCCTTGCCGGTACCCAGCGGGTCGCGATAGACCCCCACAATCCCCGTAATGGCCCCGCCGTACGCTTCCATGTTGGAAGGCGAATTGTGGGTTTCACCGGTGATCACGTAATAATGGTCATCGTCGAAACGCCCGACGCCGGCATTGTCCCACAGCACCGAGACAACCCAGTCCTTGCGTTCCTTGAGTGCCAGCGTGGGGTCCTGAATACAGGTTTTAAACAGGTTGTCGATGGTCTCCCGATACCCGCTGCAGGGTTCGGAATAGCGGAACAGGCCCTGAAAGGTATTGTGGTTGCAATGGTCGCTGCGGGCCTGGGATATATATTCCAACTCCAGATCAGTGGGGTCGGAGAGACCGACAGCGGCCCGCTGCCGCTGAACCGCCGGATCCAGAAAGTATTTCCGAATGGTGGGGATATCGTTGGGATTGATGGCCAGATTGCGCCTGTCGCTGATCTCCCGCAGGGCGGCATCGCTGTCGATGGGCAGCGTCGTAACCGTGGGCACATGGTCCAGACGGACCTTGGGGATAATGATGCCAATCCCCTTTTCCGGGTTCCAGTCGGCCGCCGCCATCACTTTCCATTGCTGGACGATGTCATTGGCTAAAAGCTCCCCGGCGATTTTCTCGACGGCAGCGGCATCCAGCGTCGGGCCAACCAGGCAATAGCGTTTGGAAGTGTAAATACCGGCCTCCGGTCCCAGCTTGATTCCCGGCAGATCCTCAATCGCTTCCACCGCCGTACTGCCGGCATTATCACGCACGCCGGGCCGGTAGCCGATCCAAACCATCCAATCGAAAGCAATCGGCAGGGGCGCATAGGAGGACACCTGGGTAACCGGATTGGTGAAAATTTCGTTCCGGATGGTTTCCAACTGCGCAGGCGTTAGATCGATATCGATGGTGATCACGACAACTGTGCGAACAGACTCCACGGCAATACCGAAATAGTCCATGGCCTTGCGGCGCAAGGTCTCGCCCTCGGCGTCGATCAACTCGGGTTTGAGCGTGATTTCCAGGCGATGCGGCATGGTGGCGGCCTTTCCCTTTCCAACGGTGTTCTATCCGGAAGGTCACATCGGGATCAGGCGTTCAGGGCAACCAACCGGGTCATGGGTTCACAATATCGTTAAAAATAACAAAAATCATCAGGGAGATAAGAAGAAATATGCCAATCTGCTGGGCGATTTCGCGCACCTTGATGCTGACCGGCCTGCGGCTGATCATCTCGATGGCGAAGAACATCAAATGGCCGCCATCCAAGACCGGAATGGGGAGAAAATTGAGAATCGCCAGATTGATAGAGATCACGGCGGTAAAGACCATCAGGGCGGTCAGCCCCTGCCGGGCCTGATCCCCGGCCATTTTAGCGATTTTGATCGGACCGCCCAGAGTCGCGGCGGGCAGCTTACCCTGAATCAGTTTTACAACGCTCAGGACGGTCAACTCTATAATTTCCCCGGTCCTGGTGATGCTCAGGGTGAGCGATTCGGAAAAAGAAAGTTTTTTGGGTAGAAAATCACCCCGCTCACCCCGCGGCCTTACCCCGATGAGATAACGCTTGATGTCTTCCCCAAACAGGTTTTGGGTTGTCTTGAGTTCCGGTGTTATATTGGCCGACAAACGGCGACCGTCACGCTCGAAACCGATCTCAAACGCTCGACCCTGACTGGCTCTGATCATATCGGCCATTTTCCCCCAGCTGGAAACAGCCGCACCGCCAATGGAAACGATCACATCGTTTCTCATGAGACCGGCTTGCTCGGCCGGCGAGGGCTTGTCAACTTCCCCCACAACCGGCCGCAAGACCGATGTCCCCGAAGCCATGAACACAACGAAAAAAATCAGCACCGCCAAAAGCAGGTTGAACAAAGGACCAGCGGCGACGATGGCAAAGCGCTGGCCGACCTTTTTGTGGGTGAAGGAAATTGGAATGAGAGCAGGATCGATGTCGGCATCCGGCTCATCACCAACCATTTTGACGTAACCGCCTAACGGAATCAGGGAAATGCGATAATCCGTTAGGCCGACGGTTCTCCCGATCAGGCGCGGTCCGAACCCCAGGGAAAATTTTTCAACGCCGACGTTAAAAAACCGGGCCACCAGAAAATGGCCGAGTTCATGAAAAAAAATGAGGACACCCAGGACAATGATAAATGCGAAGATATTGCTGCTCATGAATATGTCGGGGCTGCCTTAGGGTTCGCAGACTGAATGAAAGATTGAAAGTCAGGGTCGCGGAAAGAAATAATAAAACTGAGATTGCGCCGGATTTCGGTTCGGATACAAGGCGCCTCGATGGTTTTATAGGGGTTGTATGGATCCACCGATGCAACGCCGTAACCGGTCCAAGAAACGAGCAGAATTGCACAATTTATTTTTTCCGGGGCCTTTTGCCGGTTTTAAATTTCCAGAGGATCATAAGGGAATTGGCGCCAAACTGCAAGCCTTCTTCGTTCGGATGGGCGACCCAATTGGCCTTGGCCCATATTCAGGCGTGTCGCCGGTCGATCAAGGCCGAGACCGTTTCCCGGGCCCAGCGGTCGGCCGCGCGAATGACATCGATCGCGGGTGTTGAAATCCGGTCGTGGCGATCAAGGGTATCGGCGATAACGGCATGAATGCCGGGAAAGTCGATCCGACCCTCCAGAAATGCGTAAACCGCAATCTCGTTGGCGGCATTCAGGACAGCCGGCAGGGTGCCGCCTCCCGCACAGGCTTCAAACGCCAGTCGAAGACAGGGAAAGCGTTCCAGATCAGGTGCCTCGAACGTCAGTCGGGCAATGTCCGGGAAGGCCGGCAACGGCATTCCCAGGGGCAGTCTTTCAGGATACGAGAGGGCGTAGGCAATCGGCCCCTGCATGTCGGGCACCCCGAGCTGGGCGATGATCGAGCCGTCGACGAATGCCACCATGGAGTGCACGATACTCTGGGGATGGACCAGCACCTCAATGTCATCGGGGGGGATGTCGAAAAGAAACTTGGCCTCGATGAATTCCAGCCCCTTGTTCATCAGGGTGGCCGAGTCAACCGTAATTTTGGGGCCCATATCCCAGTTGGGATGATTGAGGGCATCGCCCGGCTTGATCGCGGCAAATTCCGCCGCCGGTTTGCACCGAAATGGTCCGCCCGAGGCCGTTAAATAAATGCGCTGGACTTCCTTGCGGGGATGCCGTCCGATGGACTGAAAAATAGCGCTGTGTTCGCTGTCCACGGGCAGGATGGCACTGCCGGCCGCAGCCGCACGCGCCATGACGACCTCACCGGCCATCACCAGGGTTTCCTTGTTGGCCAGGGCGACATCCTTGCCGGCGTCAATGGCCGCCAGGGTGGGCATCAGACCGGCCGCGCCCACGATGCCGGTCACCACCGTCTGCACCTCGGGATGCCGGGCCGCCGCTTCGTAACCATCTTCGCCCCACAGCAACTCGGTCCTGGTGCCGTGGCCCAGCCGGGACCACAGCGCATCCCGGGATTCGCAATCCAGTACCACGGCCACTTCGGGCTTAAACCGGCCGATCTGGCGGGCCAGCAAATCGATATTGCGGCCCGCCGTCAGGGTTTTAATATTGAAACGTTCCGGGAAGCGTTCGACGACCTTGAGGGTGCTCTGCCCGATGGAGCCGGTTGAACCCAGCACGGCGATAGGCTTCATGGCGGACATCCTTAAAAAACCCGCAGCAGCAGATATGCCACCGGGCTGGCAAACAGCAATGCATCGATGCGATCCAGTATCCCGCCATGCCCGGGCAGGAGGCTGCCGGAATCCTTGATGCCGGAAACGCGTTTCATCTGGGATTCAAAAAGATCCCCCATTTGACCGGCGATACCGGCGCCCAGACAGTAGAGCAGGAGCGCCCCCCACCCCAGATCGGGGGCAAAGAAGTTTTTCATGATCACCGCCGCCAGGATGTTGGCCCCCACCCCGCCCAGAGAGCCTTCAATCGTTTTGCCGGGGCTGATGGCGGGGCAGAGCTTGTGGCGCCCCAGAAAAGTTCCGGTATAAAGGGCCAGGGTGTCCCCCGCAAAAACGGTCAATATCAGCGTGAAAACCCACAGGAAACCATCGGGTTCCTTGCGGATCAGGATGAGGAGCGCCAGCATCAGCGGGATGTAAAGCACCCCCTGGAGCTGCTTTTGAACAATTTCGAGAACGCGCGTATCCCGGCCGAAGGAAAAAAGGGAAAGCGCCCCCGCCACCAGAAAGTTGACGAGAAGAACCGCCAGCATATGATCAATGCGGCCCCCATGCCCCGCCCAGCACAGGGCCGGAATGGTCAACAGCCCCAACACCGGAATCGGCCCCGGCAGCACGCGATTCCACTGATAATAAACGATGCGGTTATACTCCAGCAGGGCGGCCACGGAGGCGACCGTAACGAGCATCGTCAGCAGAAGCCCCCCGGCGTAAATGATGTAAATCAAAAACGGCAGGGCCAGCAGGCCGGTGATCCAACGTTTTAAATGCATAGAAAATTTCCGAAAGGCTTGCGGGGGAACCGGTGTTTGTTCAGGCAGCGCCATCCTGAATTCAGGCCGGACTTACCCCCGTGTCCACTTTGCCGTAGCGGCGATCGCGCTGCTGGTAGTCGTGCAGAATTTGAAGAAACTCGTCCTTGCCGAAATCGGGCCACAAGGTCGGTGTAAAATGAAACTCGGTATAGGCGATCTGCCACAGCAGAAAATTACTGATGCGCATCTCACCACTGGTACGGATCAGAATGTCCGGATCGGGGATGTCCGGGGAGTAAAGACTGCGGGCAACCCGATCATGATCGATTTGATCCGGCACCAGTTCGCCGGCCGCAACCGCCGTGGCCAGGCAACGCGCCATGCGGACAATTTCCGCCCGGCCGCCGTAACTCAGTGCCAGCGTCAGTCGAAGCTTGTCGTTGGTGGCCGTTGCAGCACTGACCGCTTCAAGGGATTGGCGCACATTCTGCGGCAGACGGTCAATTTCCCCTATGACCGACAGGCGGATGCCTTTTTCCCGAAGTTCGTCCCGCTCACGTTCCAGGAATTTCCTGAGCAGCAGCATTAAAGCATCCACTTCCCTCTGGGGACGCTGCCAGTTTTCGGTGGAAAAGGCGTAGAGCGTCAGATAGGAAATGCCGATTTCGCGGCAGGCCTCGACCATGGCCCGGACGGTATCAGCCCCTTTTTCATGCCCCTGGATGCGATTGAGCAGGCGCTTCCTGGCCCATCGCCCGTTGCCATCCATAATTATGGCAACATGCTGCGGCAGCTTGGCGGGATCGAGGAAAACGGCATCCCGGGGGACGCTCTTAGAACTCAAGGATTTCTTTCTCTTTTTCTTTGTAGATCGTATCGATCTGGGCGATGAATTCGTCCGTGATTTTCTGGACCTGGTCCTGTCCCTTGAAAGCGTCGTCTTCCGAAACCTCACCATCCTTCTTCAGGCTTTTGAGCATTTCGTTGGCGTCGCGCCGCAGATTGCGAATGGCGACCTTGTGATCTTCACAAGTCTTATGCACCGACTTGGCCAACTGCTTGCGACGCTCTTCGGTAAGGGGCGGGATCGTAATCCGGATAATTTTGCCGTCGTTGGAGGGGGTCAGCCCCAGATCCGATTTGAGAATGGCTTTTTCGATCTCCTTGATCACGGTCGCATCCCAGGGCTGAATCGTGATCAGACGGCTTTCGGGCACCGCGAGGGAGGCCATCTGGTTGAGCGGCGTCAGCGTACCATAATAATCCACCCGGATGCCGTCCAGAAGGGAGAGGTTGGCGCGGCCGGTGCGTACGCGGCTCAATTCGATATTCAGGGAAGCAATGGTTTTACCCATACTTTCGCGGGTGTCCTGATAAATGTCATCTAACATGGCGGTTCACCTGTTCGTATTGGGTTGCCGGTTGGGTCGGAATGGGAAAGGATCGTCGGGCGCGGATGTTAGTAGTGGATCAGCGTGCCAATAGATTCCCCGCAGATCACTTTCCAGATATTGCCGGGCTGATTCAGGTTGAAAACGGAAAGCGGCAGCTTGTTGTCCATGGCCAGCGAAATGGCCGTCATATCCATAACTTTAAGCTGCTGTTCCAGCACTTCCATGTAAGTTAAATCTTTTAAGAAGACGGCCTTGGGATTGTGGATCGGATCGGAATCGTAGACGCCGTTTACTTTGGTGGCTTTCAACAGTAATTCGGCGTGGATTTCCTGGGCCCGCAGCACGGCGGCCGTATCGGTGGTAAAATAGGGGTTGCCCGTTCCAGCCGCAAAGATGACCACCCGCCCCTTTTCCAAGTGGCGTACAGCCCGACGGAGGATATAGGGCTCAGCAACTTCGTGCATGGAAATGGCCGACTGCGTTCGGGTGGGCATGCCCTTTTTCTCCAGGGCATCCATGAGCGCCAGGCTGTTGATGACCGTGGCCAGCATTCCCATGTGATCGGCCGAGGCCCGATCCATACCATAGGAGCTGGCCGCAACGCCGCGAAATATGTTGCCGCCGCCCACTACGATGGCCACCTCGACGCCCGTATCAACGAGGGCGCGCACTTCATCGGCCACGTACTGAAGCATGTCGGAACTGATGCCGAAGCCCTGATCACCCATCAGGGCTTCGCCGCTCAGCTTGAGAAGAATTCTTTTATAACGCGGTGTCAATTCAGGATTCTCCGATTTGGAAACGAACGAATCGCTTGATCGAAATGTTTTCGCCGATTTTGGCAATCAGTTCGTTGAGAAGATCGGCAATCGTGATATCCGGATTCTTCACGTAGGGTTGGTTCATCAGGCAGCTTTCCTTGATAAACTTGCCCATCTTGCCCTCAATGATCTTCTCGATGACGTTGTCGGGCTTGCCGGTTTCACGGGCCTGGGCGATGTAGATCCCCTTTTCGCGGGCAATGAGATCTTCGGAGATATCTTCGGCCGTAATGCCCAGGGGACTGACAGCGGCGATATGCATGGCGACGTTCCTGGCAAACTCCTGAAAGTCGTCGCTCTTGGCCACAAAATCCGTTTCGCAATCGACTTCAACCATGACCCCCAACTTACCACCCGTGTGCACATAAGGCATCACCACACCTTCACTGGTGGCCCGCCCGGCACGCTTGGCGGCGGTGGCCAAACCCTTTTTACGCAAAAAATCGACGGCCTTTTCCGTATCGCCGTCGGTCTCGATCAACGCTTTTTTACAATCCATCATGCCGGCTCCGGATTTTTCGCGAAGCTGCTTAACCATTGCTGCCGTAATCGTGGACATGCTTATTCTCCTGTTTCCTCTGGGTCACTTGCTTCGACGGCTGCTTCCGGGGCGGCCTTTTCCTCCTCGACTTCAGGTGTGGCCCGTCGGATGATCTCGACCACCGGGCCTTCCGTCCCGTCCGAAATAACCTTGCGTTCGCCGGGTTTCAGGTCGGCACTGCCGGGAATTTCCTCAACGGCTTCGCCCTCAGCTTTATCCGCGTCGGCCTGCTGCTTCTCGAGGAACCGCGCACGGCCTTCCACACTGGCATCGGCAATCCGCGAGGTAACCAAGCGGATGGCACGAATGGCATCGTCGTTGCCGGGGATAATATAATCGATTTTATCAGGATCGCAGTTGGTGTCCACAATAGCAACGATCGGAATGCCCAGGCGTCGACCTTCGCTCACGGCAATGGCCTCATTTTTGGAGTCCACAATGAAGATGGCGCCGGGCAGGCTCTTCATTCTGCGGATACCACCCAGGTTGTTGTCCAGCTTGACGCGTTCCTTCCCCAGTTTGAGCCGTTCCTTTTTGGGGAACATATTGATCGTGCCGTCGTTTTCAATCTCGTTGAGATAGTTGAGACGGTCAATGCTCTTTTTGATAGTTTGGAAATTGGTCAGCATGCCGCCCAGCCAACGGTTGTGGACGTAAAACATTTCACAGCGATTGGCTTCTTCGTAGATCGATTCACGGGCCTGTTTTTTGGTACCCACGAACAGGACCGATTTCCCGCTGGCCACCGTATCGACGATAAAACTGTAAGCGGTCTTGAACATCCGGACGGTTTGCTGAAGGTCGACAATGTAAATACCGTTGCGGGCACCGAAAATGTAAGGTTTCATTTTCGGGTTCCAGCGTTTGGTCTGATGGCCGAAATGAACACCGGCCTCCAACAGTTCTTTCATTGTAATGTAAGCCATAATCTACTCCTTGCACCTGTCGGTTAGGGCCACCGCTTTCCTCTTCCCCGACTCCGACTTTCACGGAAAGCACCGGGAGCCCGGTCAGAAAGCGTGCGAATTAAAAATACGGATTCGTAAAAAGTCCGATATCGGCGTTAGGCCTATCTCGAACTCTTTACGCGTCCATCAAAGAGGCCGTCATTCTCAAACGAGCACGAATGGACAAGTCGATACAGACCGCCTCGAAATCGGATTTTTTTAACAGACAAAGGGGATATCTGCAACCACTTTTTCCTGCCGCTGAAAGCCATGGGTGCGGCATCAGGCGCGCAACAGGCGCATCACGCGGTCGTGGCCGCTGTAGTCCGCAAGGCACGCACAACCCTGATAACAGCCGGATTCCTCCGCCAGGCGCTGCACGGCTGCGCCCTGATCCCATCCGATCTCCAGGATCAGGGCGCCACCCGGCAGGAGGCCGGGCGCCGCTTCCGGAATGATGCGGCGGTATAAATCCAGACCGTCATCGCCGCCGTCGAGTGCCCCTCGTGGCTCGTAATCTTTCACCTCGGCCTGCAACGCTTCGATATCCGCCGAGGGGATATAGGGTGGATTGGAAACAATCGCATCGAATATCGGCCGGGTCTTATCGAGCATGTCCAGCCCCGCCCCGGCCACCAATCGAATCCGGTCCGCCAGCCGGTGCCGCTCGATGTTCTGTCTGGCCAGCGCCAGGGCCGGCCGGGAAAGATCGGAAGCATCCACCTGCACCGTCGGACAGCTATGGGCCAGGGCCACGGCAATGCAGCCCGAACCGGTCCCCAGGTCCAGTACCCGCGGGGTCTCCCTTTCGGGACACGATTGGAGGGATTCTACAGCCACCTCCACCAAACGTTCGGTTTCCGGGCGTGGGGTCAGGACGTCCGGGCCGACAATAAAATCCAGACCCCAGAATTCCTTCTGGCCAACAATATAGGCCACCGGTTCCCGCGCCGCGCGGCGCTTGACGATTCGTTTGAAGGCCGCACGCTCATCGGCGCCGAGGGGTTGATCGTAACGCAGGTAAAGATCGATCCGTCTCAAGCCCAGGCTGTGCGCCAGAAGGATTTCAGCATCCAGTCGAGGGCTCTCGATATGGCCTTTGCGAAAATAACCGGTGGTCCATTCTAAAATTGAAAGGATGGTCCATTCAGGATGCAGCATTTTGAAGGGCCTGGGCCTGATAATAGGTGATGAGTTCCTCAACGATCGGATCGACGTTGCCCTGGATGATTTCTTCCAGTTTGTAGAGCGTCAACCCGATGCGATGGTCGGTCACTCGGCCCTGGGGGAAATTGTAGGTACGAATGCGTCCGCTGCGGTCGCCATCGCCGATCTGGCTCTTGCGCTCGGCCGAGCGCCGGGCGTTCTGCTCGCGGACCATTTGATCCAGCAGGCGGGCCCGCAGGACCTTAAGCGCCTTGGCCTTGTTTTTTATCTGGGACTTTTCATCCTGGCAGGTCACCACCAGCCCGGTGGGCAGATGGGTAATCCGAACGGCCGAATCGGTGGTATTGACGCTCTGCCCGCCGGGTCCGGTGGAACGATAAACGTCGATTTTGAGTTCGCTGGGGTCAATCGCCACATCCACTTCCTCGGCCTCCGGCAGAACGGCGACGGTAACGGCGGAGGTGTGGATGCGTCCCTGGGTTTCGGTGGCCGGGACCCGCTGCACGCGATGGGTGCCGCTTTCGTACTTCAAGCGGCTGTAAGCCCCCTGGCCCTGAATCATGACGATGACTTCCTTGAAACCACCGCCGCCCGTGTCGTGCTGACTCATGATTTCCACCTGCCAGCGCTGCCCCTCGGCATAGCGGCCGTACATCCGGAAAAGATCGGCCGCGAAAAGGGCCGCCTCGTCGCCCCCGGTCCCGGCCCGGATTTCAACAATCACATTCTTGTCGTCATTGGGATCTTTGGGAACCAACATCTTTTTGAGCTCAAGGGTCAGGGCATCCCGTTGCACCGTCAGTTCGGCGACCTCCTCCCGGGCCAGTTCCTTGATGTCGGGGTCGCCGTCCCGGAGCAGATCCTGGCTGTCTTCCAGATGCGCCAGGATCTGTTTGTATTCGCGGTAAGCCGCCACGATCCGGCTGAGGTTGGCGTGCTCGCGGCTGAATTTCTCGAAAGCGGCACGGTCCTTGACCGTTTCCGGATCGCTGAGCAGTTTTTCAACTTCCAGAAATCGTTTTTCGACACCGTTGAGTTTGTCTAACATGGAATCCTCTTGACGCTGGTCGGAATCTGGACCCGACCCGTGGCCATCTTTGCCGCCCTGTGGCGGTACACCCCGGAAGCCCGCACCATAAAAATAAAACACCCATGCCCCTGCCCAGGGCAACAGCCCCCCCCCTGCATACCCGGGCGAAAAGCACCCGGACCACAATAAAGTGCCCCTATTCACCGCAGTGGCAAAAAGGGGCTCCGGGTGGTGCCGGTTTGTCCGTAACCGTAAAACGAAAGAAAGCGTCGCGCGGGACGCGGGTTACGCCTGGGCTTTCTGGAACTTCTCGTATTTCTTCCTGAACCGCTCGATCCGGCCGGCGGTATCCACCAGTTTCTGCTTGCCGGTGAAAAAGGGATGGCATTTGGAACAAATTTCCACCGTAATGTCCTTGCGGGTCGATCCGGTTTCAAAAACGGCCCCGCAGTGGCAGGATATTTTGGTCTGTCCGTATTTCGGATGAATATCCTTTTTCATGATAATTTCACAACCTCCAGATTGACTTTAGGTGTTCATTGAATTCAGAAAATCATTATTATCCACCGTTCCGCCAATTTTTTCAAGTAAAAATTCCATGCTGTCCACCGGGTTGAGCGACGCCAGCAGCTTGCGCAGGATCCAGACGCGGTTGAGGATTTCCCTGTCCATCAGCAGTTCCTCTTTACGGGTCCCGGACTTTTTGATGTCAATGGCCGGGAAGACGCGTTTGTCCGCCAGGCGGCGATCCAGCACCAGTTCCATGTTGCCGGTGCCCTTGAATTCCTCGAAAATGACCTCGTCCATGCGACTGCCCGTATCGATCAGGGCCGTGGCGATAATGGTCAGGCTGCCGCCCTCTTCAATGTTGCGGGCGGCCCCGAAAAAACGCTTGGGGCGTTGCAGGGCGTTGGAATCCACACCACCGGAAAGGATTTTCCCGCTGGGCGGCACCACCGAGTTGTAAGCCCGCGCCAGTCGGGTAATACTGTCCAGCAGGATAATCACGTCCTTTTTATGTTCCACCAGCCGTTTGGCCTTTTCGATCACCATCTCGGCCACCTGCACATGGCGCTCGGCCGGTTCGTCGAACGTGGAACTGATAACCTCGGCATCCACGGAGCGCTGCATGTCGGTGACTTCTTCGGGACGCTCGTCGATCAGCAGGACAAAGGGCACGACGTCTTTGTGGTTGGCAATGATGCTGTTGGCGATATTCTGCAGCAGCATGGTTTTACCCGTGCGTGGGGGCGATACGATCAGACCGCGTTGACCGAAACCGATGGGGGTCATCAAGTCCATGATGCGGGTGGAGTAATTGTCGGATTCGATTTCAAGGCTGACTTTGCGCTCCGGATAAAGCGGCGTAAGGTTGTCGAACAGAATTTTTTCGCGGGCGACCTCGGGGTCTTCGTAATTAACCGCCTCCCCCTTGAGCAGCGCAAAATAGCGTGCCGATTCCTTTGGCTGACGGTTCTGGCCGGAAACCGTATCCCCCGTTCGCAGGTTGAAACGCCGGATCTGGGAAGGCGACACATAGATATCGTCCGGTCCGGGAAGATAGTTATAGCTCGGCGAACGCAGAAATCCGAAGCCATCCGGCAGGATTTCAAGCGTCCCCACGCCGTAAATCGATCCGTTCTTCTCGATATGAGCCTGCAACAGGGCAAAAATGAGCTCCTGTTTGCGCATACCGGCTGCCCCGTCGACTTTGAATTTCTTCGCCATCTGGGTCAGCTCACTGATTTTCATCTCTTTTAATTCACTGATATTCATTCAAATATCACTCCACCAAGTTAGAAATTTAAACACACCCCTATCCAGAATCGCTCGCAACAATCCTCGCCGCGTTTCTACCCGCCAATCGGATCCAGACGGATAAAGCACGGATCAAAATTAAACAAATACCTGTCTTAGTTTTCTATAGGCGCTGTAGCTCGAATGGATTCAGTTTTTAAGAGTTTTT
>JAERRP010000601.1 GCA_016735415.1 Desulfobacterales bacterium
AGTGCTCCGGTGCCGCCGTGCTGATTTCAACGCCGGACATGAAGTGCAGTCCGGAAGGGATGCCGGCGGCCATCACGTCGGCGACGCCCTTGAGGGTGTCGTGATCGGTAAGGGCGATGGCCGATAGGCCCAGATGGTGAGCGCGGGTTAATATTTCGGCCGGTGTCAGGGTGCCGTCGGAGGCAGTGGAATGAATGTGTAGATCGATATTCACCTTGGGCTACAACCCAAGGGCCTTTTCCTGGGCCTCTTCCCTGGTTTTGCATTCGATACATTGGGTCGTGACGGGGCGCGCTTTTAGCCGGGCAATCGAAATATCTTCTCCACAGGACTCGCAAATACCGAAAGATTCGTTGTCAATCCGTTCCAGGGCTTTCTTAATCTTTTTGATCAGTTTGTGCTCCCGGTCACGAATACGCAGCATGAAATTGCGGTCGGCTTCGAGAGAGGCCCGGTCCGTGGGATCGGGAAAGTTTTCCTTCTGGGCCGTCATGCCCGATACGGTGCTGTCGGCCTGGCTCAGGAGTTCTTCCAGCCGGTCACTCAGTCGGTTCCTGAAGTAATCAATGTCTTTCTTTTTCATAAGCGAGCCTTTTGGTCCTTAAATATTTGCGCCACCTTAAGAAATAGAAACAGATAACACAACGATCCGGGCTTGTAAAGGCCTAAAAGCTATCGGTTCGCTGCCTGCTGTCAACGAGAGCGTACGGTTTACACGCGTTTGCCCGTATCATCCTTTGTGAGGGCCGGCGGCACCCCTATGGGAGGATCAAACCGTTACGGAGATATCACAAAAATAAGCATGATAATTCGGTAATCCAGCACACGCGGGCATCACGCTCCGGCCGTAACCGGTGAGGGCCGCAACGGTGCCGGCCGGCGGAGAATGGCCGTTGCCATTTGGTAGTGGCTGTTATATGGAAGATGCGGTTGTCGCGGTTCCGCGCGGCCGGTTGGCGTTAACCGGCCGCGGGGTGAAAAGGGAATACGGTGAAATTCCGTAGCGTTGGACCGGCGCTGTGAGCAGGGACGGACACCGCAGGGGAACCCGGGGGTGCATTGCCAATCGGGTTCCCGGCCACTGCCCCGTCAAACGGGTGGGAAGGCGCGGCGGCCGGTATGATCTGCAAGTCAGAAGACCTGCCCGGCAACTTGGCTGGAAGGATGTTGTCCGCTGAATTCCGTGTATCGCGTGAAGGCGTGGTATGCGGTTTTTTTGTCCCGATCAGCCGCTGCCCGCCCTGCGTGTCTCCCCATCCGAATAGCGATTGTTCAACGGTGGTCAAGGTAGGCAGACACCGCTGGAATTGGCCCGAGCCGGTCAAATCACAACACCCATCCGTGCCGTGGCGGCCATGGAAGGCAGGGACGCCGAAACAAAACCAAATCGATAGGAGTCATTATGGAACGGCTGCAAAACACCATTCAGGCGATCAGCCCCCCGAGTCGGCAATGGCAGGACCGGGCGCACGACCGGCTGCGGAAGCAGGCGCGGCCGGCCGGAAGCCTCGGGATGCTTGAAGATGTCGGGGCGCGGCTGGCCGGTATTTTCAAGACCCTGGACGTACACCTGGACCGCAAAGTGATTATCACCTGTGCCGGCGATCACGGCATCTGTGAAGAAGGGGTGAGTCTTTTCCCGTCGGAGGTGACCCCCCAGATGGTTTACAATTTTGTTCGGGGCGGCGCTTCGATCAATGTGCTGGCCAAACATGCCGGGGCGGAGGTCAGGGTGGCCGATCTGGGCGTGGCGGCCGATTTCGAACCCGATCTGCCCATTTTTCATAAGAAAGTCGGGCCGGGCACACGCAATTTTGCCGTCGGGGCGGCCATGACGCGGGAGCAGGCGGTGGGCAGCCTCGAAGCCGGTATGGAGATTGTGGAGGCCGTATTGGCCGATGGGCCGGTGCAGCTTTTCGGCGCCGGCGACATGGGGATCGGCAATACCACCCCCTCCACCGCCATTATCGCAGCTTACTCCGGGATAAGTCTGGACAAATTGACGGGCCGTGGCACCGGTATCGATGACGATGGCTTGATGCGGAAAAAAGCGGCTATCCACAAGGGTTTGCAGATCAACCGGCCCGATCCATCCGACGCGCTGGACGTGCTGTCCAAGGTGGGCGGTTTTGAAATCGGCGGCATCGCCGGCATTGTCATCGGATCTGCGGCCCAGGGTATCCCGGTGATCTGCGACGGATTGATCGCCACGGCCGGTGCCCTGATTGCCTGCCAACTGGCGCCCGGGGCCCGGGACTACCTGTTTGCCAGCCATCATTCGGTGGAAGTGGGCCACCGCTACATGCTGGAGCACCTGCGTCTGGAACCTCTACTGGATTTGCGTTTCCGCCTGGGGGAAGGAACCGGGGCCGCGCTGGCCATGGAATTGATCGATGCGGCCACCCGTGTGCTGGCCGACATCAAGACCTTTGAAGAGGTTGCCATTGGGGATGCCCAGGATTAGTTCCCGGGTGCCGGCCCGCGCTCATGGGGGCATAAAGATCAAACGCCTCCGGGGTGTCTTCCGCGGCCGGGCGCAGGGAAAGATCCATATAGCCGCGTCGATGGGGGTCCGCCTTGATTTTCTTGCTGATCCGTCCCATACGGTAAAGCCAATAACCTGTTTGCAGGTGCTTGGAAATGATTTCGAGACCATATCTGGCATAGAATACCAGCGGGTTTTCCTTCGGCAGCCCCGGACGGCGGTCCCCGCGGAATTTCAAGCGGAATAAGCCGCCTTCGAGCGGATGCACGCCTTCCAGCCGGAGGGACAGCGAAAACCACTGCATCATGAACATGATCTTGCCGGCACTGAGTCCGCAGGCGGCCGCACGTTGCATGATGGTCTGCATGTGGGCCGGCGAATAGAACCGGGACCAGGCCTGCGCATAGGCCTGCTCCCATTCTTCGTCGGACATGACGGGATGATGGGTCACCCGGTGGTCGAGGTCGAAGTTGTTTAAATCCGGATCCATCCAAACGGATGATTCGTAAAGCGCCCGATGATCCGCCGAACCGGGCAGCGGGGTCAGAAAGTTCAATTCCAGAATATCGACGGGCAGTTCGCGCTTGATAATGTCGATATCCCGCAGGATGGACGCCCGGGTGTCGTTCGGAAACCCTAAGATGTAGCCCGCATAGGTGATGACCCCCCGCTTTTTCCACATCTGGAGCATGGTCCGGTATTCGCCAATCCGGTTCTGGGGTTTGTTGGCGGCTTTCAAATTGGCGGGGTTGATGTTTTCCAGACCCACCAACATCAGGGCACCTCCGGAGCGCGCCGCTTTGTCGATAAAATTCGGAAT
>JAERRP010000557.1 GCA_016735415.1 Desulfobacterales bacterium
GCAAAGAATACGAAGATCCCTCAAACCGCCGCTTCCATGCGCAACCCAATGCCTGCCGGGCATGCGGCCCCGTGCCGTCCCTTCATGACTCAAACGGCACGAAAATACCGTGCGATGATCCGATCCGAAAGACCATTTCTTTGCTGCAAGAGGGAGCGATTCCGGCCGTCAAAGGGCTCGGCGGTTTTCATCTTTGCGTAGATGCTTCAAACCATCAGGCCGTGGTCCGGCTCAGGCAACGAAAACATCGGGAGGAAAAGCCCCTTGCCGTGATGGTGAAGGATCTGGAGATGGTTCGAAGGATTGTTCATGTGAACCGGACTGAGGCCGAATTGTTAACGTCCCGCCGGAAGCCCATTGTGCTGTTAAGAAAAAAGCCACGCAACGGCCTTTCCGAACAGGTGGCGCCGAAAAACCGTTACCTGGGCGTTATGCTCCCCTATACGCCATTGCATGTTCTTCTGATGGAAGGGTCTTTTTTGGCCTTGGTGATGACCAGCGGCAATGTGAGCGAGGAACCCATTTCAAGGGACAATCAGGAGGCCTTTGAAAAACTTCATGGCATTGCCGACTATTTCCTGGTCCACAACCGGGACATCCATCTGCGGGGGGACGATTCGGTGGTTCGTGTGGTGGATGGGGTTTCGCGGCAGGTCAGGCGTTCCCGCGGATATGTGCCGGTCCCCGTTTTTCTCCCCTCATCCATGGCTTTAATGCCTTCGGTGCTGGCTTTGGGGGGTGAACTCAAAAACACCATCTGTCTGACCAAGAAGAACCGGGCTTTTTTGAGTCAGCATGTGGGGGATTTGGAGAACCTGGAAACCTATGATTTTTTCAATTTAACCGTTTCCCACCTGCGGCGGATTCTGGAGATTCGTCCCCAGGTGATGGTCCATGACCTTCATCCGGACTACCTCAGTTCCAGATTCGCCGGAGAACAAAATGAATTTACACCCCTGGCGGTGCAGCATCACCATGCCCATATTGTGAGTTGCCTCGCAGAACACGGCGTTCTGCAACCTGTCATGGGCCTCGCCCTGGACGGGACCGGACTGGGGTTGGATGGGGCCATCTGGGGCGGTGAGGTTCTGCTTTGCGATTGGGTTTCTTTCTCACGGCGGGCCCATTTGTCCTATGTGCCTTTGCCCGGCGGCGATGCGGCTGCCAAATCACCCTGGCGCATGGGGCTCGTTTACCTTTATCATGCCTATGGGGAGGACCTGTTTGATCTGTCCATCCCTTTTGTTCAGGAACTGGATCGGGAAACATCCTCCATCATTTTACAAATGGCGAAAAAGGGGGTGCATTCCCCCTTGACATCCAGTTGCGGCCGGCTTTTTGATGCGGTTTCAGCGCTCATCGGTATTCGAAAAGAAATTGCCTATGAAGGTCAGGCAGCCATTGAATTGGAAATGTGTCGGAATTCCGTTGAAGAAGGCGTCTATGCGTTTGACATTCACGCCGAGGCGGGCGAATGGATCATGGAAACCGCGCCAATCATACGGGGGGTGGTGACGGATCTGCTGGAAGGTGAATCCCCGGGGGTTATCAGCCGGCGGTTTCACAATACCCTGATTAACATGTTGCATCAAATCTGCATGACGATCAGGACCGAAAGCGATATGGAACAGGTGGCCCTGAGCGGCGGGGTTTTTCAGAATGAAACATTGCTCAGCGGTTTGACCAAGGCCCTCAATGCCGATGGATTTGAAGTGTTGAGCCAGGCAAAGGTTCCCGCAAATGACGGCGGGTTGAGCCTGGGGCAGGCGGTCATTGCCGGGATGCTTTGTGCCGGACAAAAGGGTCAATTTAAGGAAACCTATGAAATACATGGATGAATATCGGGACGGTGTCGTGGCGAGGGCACTCTCCGAAAAAATCAGGGATATTTCCAAAAAACGGGTTCGTTTGATGGAAATCTGCGGCACCCACACCATGGCCATTTTTCGGCATGGCATCAGGAGCCTTCTGCCCGAAACCATTGAACTGGTATCAGGCCCCGGCTGCCCCGTCTGTGTGACGGCCATGGAAGAGATCGATCGGGCGGTGAAGCTGGCGCGGACAAAAGGGGTTATCGTCACAACCTTCGGGG
>JAERRP010000049.1 GCA_016735415.1 Desulfobacterales bacterium
GGTTTCTATGATGTGGACCGGAACCCTCCTTGAGGTAATCGAAGATCTGAAGATGAATTACAGCCGGGTTGTTCATGGGCAGGAGGGGTATGAATATTTCCACGAAATTTACCCCGGCGATATTTTAACCGGTAAATTGAAAGTGACCGGCATCAAAGAAAAGTCTGGTCAATCAGGAATCATGGACATAGTTACACTGGAAACTATTTATACCAATCAACGAGAGGAGAAGGTGGTTAAAGCCGTTACTGTTCTGGTTGAGAGAAAATAAGGAGATGATAATGCCCAATATCCACAATTTCCAAGATGTCGCCATAGGGGATGCCATTCCGCTATTGAAAAAAGAACCGGTAAGCAGAGAGCAGTTGATAAGATATGCCGGGGCCTCTGGAGATTTCAATCCCATTCATACGGATTCTGAAGCAGGCAAAGCAGCGGGTGTCGGAGGTCAAATTGCACATGGCATGTTGATCATGGGGTTTGTCGGCCAGGCCGCAACCAATTTTATTCCTAAAAAATATCTTAAAAAGCTGAATGTCCGTTTTGCAGGAATGACACGGCCTGGTGATGTTATCTCGGTTATGGGAAAGGTCACTGAAAAAAATCAAATAGGAAATGAGACCACCATTAAATGTGAGTTGATTGCCGTCAATCAAAAGAATGAAACAGTCATGAACGGTGATCTTGAGGCGGTAATACCCATAAGCTGATTAGCAAGTAAGCATCCATGGAGAAAAGCCTGTAGCGTTACCGATCGGCTGTCTTTTTTAATGTCATCCCCCGTATTTAAAAACGGGCTTCTAAGATGGAGACAACTAGGAGGAAGATAAATGGAAAAAATGCTTAAAGGTAAAAACTGCATCATAACTGGCGCCGGGAGAGGAATAGGTAAATCTGCCGCCCTTTTGTTTGCCGAAGAGGGGGCCAACGTCGTTATCAGTGATATCGATGAAGGACCTGCGCTCGAAACGGTTGCCAACATTGAAGAAAAAGGGGGCAAGGCCATCGCGGTTCCGGGAGATATTACGGCCGAAGACGCTCCTGAAACCCTGGTTCAGGCTGCCGTGGACGCATTTGGAAACCATGTGGACGTGATCGCTAACATTGCCGGTTATACTTACGACAGCATGATCCACAAGATGACCGATAAACAATGGGACGCCATCCTCGATATCCACCTTAAAACGCCCTTTAGGATCATTCGTGCGGCTGCGCCCTTTATCAGAGAACGGGCCAAGGAGGAAAAAGAAGCCGGGAAGATGGTAATGCGGAAAATCATCAATGTGTCTTCCATAGCAGGCACCGACGGGAATCCGGGGCAGGCCAATTATTCTTCCGCCAAGGCGGGAGTCATCGGTTTGACCAAAAGCCTTTCCAGGGAGTGGGCACGATTTAATGTGAATGTTAATGCCGTGGCCTTCGGATGGATCGAAACCCGAATGACCCAGGCAAAAGAAGAGGAAGAATTTATCGAACGCGACGGTAAGAAGATCGCCCTTGGGGTTCCAAAGGCAGGGCTGGAGGCATTCAAATCCATGATACCACTTGGGAGACCCGGTACACCGGACGAAGCCGCCCGCACAATACTTTTCTTTGCGAGCCCATTGTCGGATTATGTTTCAGGACAGGTGCTCAAAGTTGCCGGTGGATGGTATTAGGCGATTTATTTAAAAAGGCATTTTTTAAGTTCGGATAAAAACAATTTGCGAAGCGCCTGATCAGGGCTAAGTGCGGTACATGGCACCCCCCCTTATCCGTCCTATGCTTGTTTCAGGCGCTTCGCAAGTCTTTCGAAATAAGCCGACTATCAGGTTTTGGAGCCGGCTATCCCGGCGGTATCGAGGACGTCCCTTGCGGCGATAATGGAAAAGAAGCGCCATGTCATCATTATGGCTTATGCCCAGGTGCCTGAACCCGTTCCAAACGGTTGGCAACCTAAGATTTTGCTATCGGATGATTAGAACCAGGTCAAAGAATAATTCGGAGTATCTTAACCGGAAAGATGTTAATTGAGAAGCCCATGGGAATCCCACATCGCAGAGCGCGAGAAAAAGACCGTCGTCGGCAGCAGATTATGATAGCGGCCA
>JAERRP010000731.1 GCA_016735415.1 Desulfobacterales bacterium
AAGGGGATACTACCGGCAGAAAAACTGGATTTTTACCGTCATCAGTGTTCTGGAAATTCTCGTTTTGTCCCTGGCGGCATCAGGACTGCTGGGTAGCGGCGGGCATTAAATGGTAGCCAGCCTGCAGCAGCATAAAACCCGAATCCCCCATCACACATAAAGGTAGGTAGAAATGAAGGCTAAAAAAATAAACATCCTGCTGGTAGATGACAATCGCAAATTTCTTGCAGCCGCCGCCGAGCGCGCCAAAATCAAAGGGTTTAACGTATTCACGGCAGAAAACGGCAAGGCCGCTCTGGAAATCGCCAAAGACACGCCGATCCATGTGGCCGTCGTCGATCACCAGATGCCGGATATGGAAGGCCTGGTGGTCATCACCAAACTCAAGGGAATGCTGCCCGACATCCGGGCAATCCTATTGACCGGTCATGGTGACGAAAAATTGAAGGAGGCCACCCAGGCACTCAATTCAACCTATTTTGATAAGGCCGAGATGGGCCGTTTCTGGGAGTTTCTTTCCAATCTGCCGCTTGGAAACATCAACATCCTTCTGGTCGACGACAATGAAAACTTTGTCAATACGCTGGCCGAGCGAATCCGGCTGAAGGGGTATGACCCACTGGTCGCCTTGAACGGCCGGGAGGCGATAGAGATTGCCAGAAGCAACAGGATCCAGATGGCCGTCGTGGACCATGACATGCCCGATATGGACGGCCTGGTGGTCATCACCAAACTCAAGGAAATCGACCCCACTGTTCACACACTGCTCCTCACCGGACACGGGGATGAAAAACTCAGGGAGGCGACCCGGGCACTCAATTCCCAATATTTTGAAAAAGAGGAGATGAATAAGTTCTGGAGCTTCATTCGCCGGAACCTGCAGCGGCTGGAAAATCACATGGCAGCGGCAGGAATGGCCACTGGCGGCGGTATTGAGGATGCACTGGATATTGAATCTTCCCGTGAGAAAAAACGCTGAGGGGAACTTAAAAAAATCAGATGCTTCCCGGCCGGCAGCGTGGGCTGTCTAATAAAAGATGGCACATCGCCCGACAATGTTTGAAGAAGATTTTCGTTTGATGGATATTCAGGTTTGCAATGGGTCGATTGTGCCGGACCCACTTTTTATGGCCTTGACAGGGAACAAAATCAGACATGACAACACAACCAAAAACAGTCCTTCTGGTCGACGATGAAGAAAAATTGCTCAATTCCATTGCCCAGCGTATGAAAGTGTTGGGGTTTGTGCCGTTCACGGCGACCAATGGCATGGCGGCAATTGACATTGCCATGAAAAATCCTATCGACATGGCCATCGTCGATCTTCAAATGCCCGATATGAACGGGCTGGTGACGATTACCAAGCTAAAGGAAATCAAACCCAACTTAAAAACCATCCTGCTCACCGGGCATGGCAACGAGAAGGTCAGACAGGCCACCGAATCGCTCAACACGCTCTATTTCGAAAAAGAAGAAATGGGGGGGTTCTGGCGTTTTATCAAACAACTGAATACGGATGGCAACGTCGTCGTCATCCGTCCCGCAGCAACTTCCCAGCCTCCCCCCTCACGCGGAGAGAATCAGCCCAGCAGATATTCGGCTAATGAAATCGAAATCCGAGCCCATCATGATTTTGTCAAAACCGGTGAGCGGGTCGATGGGATCTCAAAGGGTCCCCGCCGATCCATCGACATGGACCGGCTGCGGATTGTCGGCGAAACGCAAGCCATGCAGGCGCTGCGCAAAAATATTGAACGCATGGCCTCGTTAGACTGTACGGTAGCCCTGCGTGGAGAATCGGGCACCGGCAAGGAACTGGCGGCCAGGGCCATACACGCAGGAAGTCTGCGCTGCAATCATCGCTTTCTGGCCATCAATTGCACAAACTTCAGTAGCGAACAACTCGCCGGGCAACTCCTCGGCTACCAAAGCGGGGATCTTTCTGAGGCCATCCGAACCCACAACGGCATCTTCAGTAGCGGCCAGATGGGAACGCTTCTTTTCGACAAGGTTGAAAAGATGCCTCTCCATATGCAGGGTCAGCTGTTGAGCATCCTCGACATGGCCGACAGTCAGCGATCCGGTGGTCTTCAGGAAACGGGCATCGATATGCGGATCCTGGTTGCCACCGATACGGATCTGGCAAAACGGGCCAGCACGGGATCCTTTAATCAAGACCTCTACCATCGCCTGAAGCGCTTCGAGCTGACCATCCCACCGCTACGGGAACGCAAGGATGACATCCATCCCCTATGCCGGTATTTCTTCGACAAGTACAGGAAGGAGCTGGGAAAACCGGTGGTTTCGATTTCGCCGGAGGTCGTAAAAATCCTGGTCGAATATGATTTCCCCGGAAATGTTCGTGAATTGGAACACATTATCGAGCGTGCGGTGATCCTTGTCGACGGTAAAACCATTGAACGAAAGCACCTGCCGGTGAGATTTCTCCAGGAGTTGAAACCGGCCGGACCTTCGGTGCCCAGAGAATTCTCAACGCTGGCCGAATTGGAAAAACGGTATATCGTTGAAGTTCTTGAAGCCACGAAGGGGAATAAATCCAAGACCGCGGAAATCCTGGGCATTAGCCGGGCCGCGCTGTGGCGCAAATTGAAACAACTCAAGGCCGAACGTCCTGACCAATGATTCTTTCCACAGTATCGCGGGCGAGTGGATTTTTCAATGGATCAAAACACCTTCGAATAAGAGCTTTCCAAGGTACGCATGACAATAAAGCGGTAAAGGAATGTTGGGTGAAAATGGTCATTGTGGGTGCCGGTGAAGTGGGGTTTCATATTGCCCGCCGTCTGGCGCGGGAGAACAAGAATGCAGTGGTCATCAATAATAATCCGGAGGCCCTTAAACGGCTTTCGGAAAGCATTGACGTTCAGACAATCACAGGTTCTGGGAGAAGTCCCGCCATCCTGGAAACGGCCGGTATCCGCGGGGCTGAAATCATGCTGGCCGTGACCGATTCCGACGAGGTGAATGTGGTCGCGTGCCTGATGGCCGACACCCTGTCTCCCATCACCAAGAAGCTGGCCCGGTTGCGGGGAGACGATTTTGACCGCTATCATGAAACCTTTAAGGTAAACGCACCGCATATCGATACGGTCATCAACCCAGACATTGAGGTGGTCCGGACCATCGAACGGCTCATGAGTGTGCCGGGTGCCGTGGACGTATGCGAATTTGCCGACGGTCGCATCAAGTTTGTCGGTGTTTATCTGGAGCCCGGTTCTCGCCTGACCGGTGTGCGGCTGGCTGATCTGCCGAGCGTTCTTAAACCTATTAAGTCCCATTGCGAGACCACTGCGAATTGAATATCCGGGGAGGAAGATCTGACCCCCGCTTTTTTCCCCAATGCCCGATGGATAGTGGACTACGCAAACGAAACGGACATCCCACTTTACGAGTCGCTGGGGCTCGGTACCGCTTCCGGTGAAGTTGCGGGTGTGGAACCACCCGAGAAACAGTACTCTGTTGCCGCAATCAACCCGAAAAGAGTGAGCGCAGGATAAGGCTAAAAGGCTAACAACGAGCGCAACGCGGCCCCGGTATCTATGCCAGTTGCCCCATGTCAGCACATAGGATGCCACCATGAAACCGAGAGTAAGAATAGGTGCAGCCCGGACCCCGGACGGAGGCGAGATGGTGCTTTATCAGCATGGCCGTGATTTCTCGATCAAGATCAACGGTCAGGATTTAATGCACAGTCGCCAACATGAGTCGGAACTGGAACTGGCGCGGCTGGGTTGTGCGCATCTGGCTGATTGCCAGGCGCCCCGCATACTCATCGGAGGCTTGGGTATGGGCTATACCCTGCGCCAGGCGCTCGACATGCTCAGCCCCCAGGCCCAGGTGGTGGTGGGTGAACTGTTGGGTGCGGTCGTCGAATGGAATCGTGAGTTCTTCGGGGAACTCAACGGCCAGCCGCTGGGGGACAAACGGGTTGTTCTCAAGACGGGCGATATCGTCGAGCTTATCGCACGTTCCAAGAGCAGATTCGATGCGATCCTGCTGGATATCGATAATGGTCCCAGCGCGATGACCGATTCGGGGAACCGCCGTCTGTACGGTCTTGAAGGAATTCAGGCCTGTCGCCGCGCGCTGCGCGAACAGGGGTGCCTGGCGGTGTGGTCGGCTGAGCCCAGCAAGAAATTCGAGCAGCTTTTAATGCGTTGCAACTTCCATGTGCGCCGTTTCCGGGTTTCATCCTACCAGGGGAGTAAATCGCAGTCACGTTTTGTATGGGCCGCTTCGGAGGACAAGACGATCCTTCCTCGCGGTGGCGGCGAGCCGCGCCTGCCGCTCAAGAACGCGTCGAAGGGAAGTCGCCGACGGTTCCGCGCGAGACGCTGACCGCGGACACCCGGTGTCCCCCCCCCTCCGGTCAGTCCGCACATTGTAACAAGGGTGCATATATGGCGGTTCTGGAATAGAAAGGCAGAAGCGCTGTTTCAAAATTCAGTTCTCTTAAGTGGACCTTATGCCGGAAAGTCAGAAAAAATTTAAAAGGCCCCCCAGAAAATACCAGCCCAAGGGGCTTTCTATTCTCTATGAAGATCATGATATTCTGGTGGTGGATAAAATAAGCGGTCTTTTAACAGTGAGTACTGAAAAAGTCAGTGAAAATACAGCTTATTATCGTTTAAATACGTACGTAAGGAAAGGGAATCAGAAATCAAGAAACCGGGTATTTATCGTGCACCGTCTGGATCGAGATACTTCCGGTATTATCGTTTTTGCTAAAAACGCAAATGCCAAGCGTTATCTTCAGGAAGAGTGGCATGGATTTAAAAAAATATATTTTGCCGTCGTACATGGGACCTTACCGAAGAAGGATGGCGTAATCACTTCATATCTTGCCGAAAACCGTTTTCATAAAATGTATTCGGTTGATAATCCCGAAAAAGGTAAGTTTGCTAAAACCGGGTTTAAAGTTTTGAGAGAATCCAAAAGATACAGTCTGCTTGAAATAGATCTGTTGACTGGTAGGAAAAACCAGATCCGGGCTCATTTTTCGGAAAAAGGGACTCCTGTCGCGGGTGATAAAATATATGGGAAAAAAGACAAGGGTATTAAGAGACTCACACTGCATGCGGCATCCATAACATTATTCCATCCCCATACAAAAAAGGAAATGACCTTTGAGACAAAAGTTCCTGCTTATTTTAAATCCCTGGTCAAAAGTTAAAGACGGCGGCTGTTGTATTGATTCTAAACTAATGAATACAGACGTAAATCGGACGTCGGGTGAGTAGCATACACAATTTAGCCGTTTGATAGAAAAAGAACGTCCTTGAATGGAGAATAAAAATGAAAATGGGTTTAAAAATCTGGAGGGATGAAAACGGAACTCCCCATATAGAAGCAGACAATGCAACCGATCTATATTGGGGGATGGGTTATGTGCATGCAACCGATCGTGGAATGCAAATGCTGCTTATGCGCATTCTGGGTCAGGGAAGAGCTTCGGAAATTCTGGAAGCAAGCGAAAATACACTCAATATTGATAAATTCTTCCGTAAGGCAAACTGGTCGGGAAACATTCAACATCAGCTTGAAAAGCTACCGAAACAAGACCTGGAGTCTCTATCAGCCTATAGCGATGGAGCAAATGCTGTTTTTGTGAAAAAATGTCCGTGGGAGCTGAAGTTGCTGGGATATCGTCATGAAAAATGGAAACCGTCTGATATTATAATGATTTCCAGGATGATTGGATACTTAACCCTGGTTCAATCCCAGGATGAAGTGGAACGCCTGTTTGTGGAACTAGTCCAGGGAGGTGTTTCCGAAGAACATCTCCAGGAACTTTTCCCAGGGCTCCTGGGCGGGCTTGACATTGAGTTATTAAAAAAAGTGACCCTGCCCGAAAGAATTATCCCTGCCAGCGCACGCTGGAACCTGCCGCTACCAAGAATGATGGCATCCAACAACTGGGTAATATCAGGGAAAAAGACCGCTTCTGGAAAACCGATCCTATCAAACGACCCCCATCTGGAAGTGGACAGGCTTCCAAATGTATGGTGCGAAATAGTCCTGCAGCAAAAAGATCGGTATATGGTCGGAGGCTCCATGCCGGGCGCTCCGGGGATACTAACCGGCAGAAACCGGGATCTTTGCTGGGGGGTTACCTATGCTTTTATTGACGCCATCGATTCCTGGGTCGAAAAATGTAAAGGTGGAAGGTATTACAGGGATGAGGGCGATCAATGGATAGAATTTAATAAAAGAAAGGAGATTATCAAAAGGAAGAAGAAGGCTCCTGTTGAGATTATCTTTTATGAAAACGAGCATGGTGTTCTGGATGGAGACCCGAACGTAGAAGGTTACTACCTGGCAACCAGATGGGCGGCAGGTGATTCAGGTGCCAAAACATATAATTCCCTTTTGAAAATGTGGGACGCGAAAATCGTTGAAGAGGGGATGGATGCGTTTGGAGTGGTTGAAACCGGTTGGGATTTTGTACTTTCTGATAGTGAGGGCAATATCGGTTTTCAAATGTCAGGTCTGGCGCCAAAACGGCGAGAAGGGGTGAGCGGTTTTGTGCCCCTACCGGGCTGGAAAAAAGAAAACGACTGGCAGGGATTTTACCACCATACCGAGATGCCGCGCTGTTACAATCCCGAAAAAGGATATTTCTCAACCGCCAACCATGATTTAAATGAATATGGCACAGCAAAACCGATAAACATGCCAATGGGCTCTTACCGTGCCGATCGGATCGATCAGCTTATTGAAGGCACAGACAATATTACCATTGAGGATATTTGCAAAATGCATTTCGACGTGTATTCTCTTGAAGCGGAAATGTTTATGAAACTTCTGAAACCGCTGCTCCCTGATACACCCCAGGGAGAAATTCTGAAAAACTGGGACTTGCGATATACGGCGGAATCAAAAGGCGCCTTTCTTTTTGAAGAGTTTTACAAAGGATTGTACCGGGAAGTATTTGGTAAAAACGGATTTGGAGA
>JAERRP010000358.1 GCA_016735415.1 Desulfobacterales bacterium
GAGCCGCTCGGCCGTCTTCTCGCCGATGCCCGGCAGTTTGGAGATTTGCCGGATCAGGTTGCGGATGGATGTCGGATAATAATTCATAATTGGTCAGAACCGTGGAATCGAATCTAAAAAAGGCCGGGAATATTCAAACCACCCGTCAGTTTGCCCATTTCGGCGGACACCATTTCCTGCGATTTGGTCAGCGCGTCGTTCACTGCGGCCAGCACCAGGTCTTGCAGCATATCGATATCTTCCGGATCGACGACTTCACGGTCGATCTCAATGGAGACGACCTGCTGCCGCCCGTTGACCACCACCTTGACCATGCCGCCACCGGCTGAAGCTTCAATGGCCCGCCCGGCGAGCGCTTCCTGCATTTCAAGCATTTTGGATTGGAGTTTCTGGGCCTGCTTCATCATATTGCCCATGCCCTTCATCGCATTTCCTCCTTCATTAGGGTTATCGTGCAGCCGACTGGAATCGGCTGCAAACGGCACACGGGCCGTTGATGATTTTTTAAATCCGGCGTGGACGAACGTGTCAAATATCCTTATTTTTCGAGTCCCCGGTGGTGATTTTGACATCGACCACCTTGCCGCTGAAAAGATCAATTGTTTCGGCCACGAGGGGATGGCTCAAAGCCTGCTGCCGGATCTGCGCTTCGCGCTCTTTTTTTTCTCTCCGATCCGCCGGATCGATCTTTTTACCATGAATGACGATTTCCGTCCGGTGCCCGCTGACAGTATGACAGGCGGTCTGAACGGCACCCAGACTGTCCTTGCGCCGCACCCTTTTAAGATTGAAATCGTTGCCGTGCAGTTCGATTTCAAGCCGGCCTTCATCGACCGCCAACAACCGGCCGGCCTTGAGATTGGCGGCCAGGGCCGGATGGTTTTCCTGCAGGGTGGTCAAAAGAGCCTGCCAGAACCGTTCACAGGCAGCATCCCCCTCGGGCGGAAAAGGCGGTTGCGGCCGTTGTGGCATCGCCGCGGATGAAGCCGGCGGGGATACGGATAAGCCGCTCGCCGGCGGGGGAGATGCTTTCTGCGGCGATCTTTCAGGTTCAGCGGGTGCGCTCTTTTCTGCGGTTGCCGGCGGGTTTAGCCCGCCGGTTTCAATGATTTGCCGGCGCAGTTGATCCACCTTCTGAATCAGGGCGTCGATCGGCAGGGCTGGTTTTAGTTCGCAAATCCGGATCAGAATGGTCTCCAGGGCCAGACGCGGTTGCATGGACAGGCGCATGGCGGTCTCATCCCGGAACAGGGCGTTTAAAACATGATTGAGCGTCGCGGCCGAGAAGGCTTCGGCCAAATTGTGCAGGTGCGCCTCTTCGGCGTGCGGTAAATCCACCAGGTGCTCGGCCCGATCACTCAGCTTGATCACCAGCATATTGCGGAAATGCGTGATCAGGTCCTGATAGAGTTTTTTCAAATCCTGACCACGCTGATAAACCGCATCGATGTTTTCAAGAACTTGGTAGGTATCGCCCTGCAGCAGCACATCAGCCAGATTCGTCAGCAGATGACGATCGACGGTCCCTAAAATATCCAGAACCTGCTCGTGCGTTACAGCCCCCTACGTGCAGGTCATGACCTGGTCGAGCAGGCTCAAAGCGTCCCGTATGCTGCCCCCGGCCTCGCGGGCGATGGTGGCCAAACTCTCCTCCGGCAGCACAATGTCCTCTTTTTGGCACAGCCGGGCCATGTGCCCCACCAGTTTGTCGAAATCCACCCGGCGGAAGTCATACCGCTGACAACGCGATAGAATGGTGATCGGTATCTTATGGGCTTCAGTCGTGGCAAACAGAAAGATGACATGCGGCGGCGGCTCTTCCAGTGTTTTCAGAAGGGCGTTGAAGGCCGCTGTGCTCAGCATGTGGACTTCATCGATGATATAGATCTTATGCGGGCTGTAAGCCGGCATGTACTTGACATTTTCCCGCAATTCCCGGACCTGGTCCACGCTGTTGTTGGAAGCGCCGTCGATTTCGAATACGTCGGCCGCACTGCCGTTCGTGATCTCGATACAGGAGCGGCACTGGTTACAGGGGCTAGGTGTGGCGCCCTGCATACAATTCATGGCCTTGGCCAATATGCGGGCCACCGAGGTCTTGCCCGTACCGCGCGGTCCCGAAAACAAAATGGCATGCGCCACCCGCTGGTGGCGGATGGCGTTGGCCAGTGTTTGGGTAACGTGCACCTGCCCCACCACTTCTTCAAAACTTTGGGGGCGGTATTTGCGGGCTAAGACAAGATACCCCATGAATATCCTTTTAGCGGTGCCTGGCGGCAGCCCAGTATTGGCCGAAAACACGGCGTCCATGCCAGCAGGCGGTCCTGCGGGCATGAATCCAAGACCTCTGTTTCGATTCGGCGTAACATAATGAACCCTGCCCCAAACGGCAAGCAAAAAACGGGCAGGATATAGGATTAAAGGTGCAGGCGTTTAGGGGCGGACAGCAGGGGGCGGATCGGAAAAAATGGCGGAGAGAGAGGGATTCGAACCCTCGGTGCCGCTATAAACGGCACACACGATTTCCAGTCGTGCACCTTCAGCCAACTCGGCCATCTCTCCGCATCGGAGGCACACATGG
>JAERRP010000234.1 GCA_016735415.1 Desulfobacterales bacterium
ATGGCATGAATATTCGAACCCGATAGGCAATTTTTTTCTTTTTTCCCCCTGGACCAGCAATGAAAAGGGAGTTATTTTTACCATTTCTTTCTGATTCTGAAGTGGAAATGAGGCAGAATACCAAATTATGTATATGATTTCAGATAGATAAAAAGTTGTGCACGACTATTGCTGTCTTTGGCTGCCAAGTTCCTTTTCCGTATAGCGACAATCCTTGTGCTCGTATTCCCGATATCGATCCGGAGTGAAAGGGAGGCGGCTATGAAATTGAATATCGGCATGGTGTCCACGCGTTTCGCCGGCCTGGACGGTGTCAGTCTCGAAGCTGCCAAATGGGCCGAAGTCCTCGAGGGAATGGGCCACCGCTGTTACTGGCTGGCCGGTGAGCTCGACCGCCCCTCCAACATCAGTGTGCTGGTGCCGGAAGCGCACTTTCAATCGGATCGCAACCTATGGATTATCGAGCAGGTATTCGACCGTAACCGACGCTCACCGCAGGCATCGGCGGTCATCCATGACTTGCGCGCGGCGTTGAAGATCCGTTTGGATCATTTCATCGACCGTTTCCGCATCGATTTCCTGATTGTGGAAAATGCGTTGACCATACCGATGCATATCCCGTTGGGCCTCGCACTCACCGAGATTATTGCCGAGCGGGCCATGCCCGCCATTCTGCACCATCACGATTTTTACTGGGAACGTGCCCGCTATGCTGAAAACGGCGTGGCTGATTTTCTGCGGACAGCATTCCCACCGGCTTTGCCGTCGGCCGTGCATGTGGTCATTAACTCGGCTGCGCGGGAACAGCTGGCCCACCGTTGCAGGCTTCCCGCCACCCTGATCCCGAATGTAATGGATTTCGACCGTCCGGTCAGCCCTGACCAGACACGCCAGCGGGCCCTTCTAAGCGCCATGAACATTCATCCGGAGGACAAAATCGTTCTCCAACCCACCCGCGTGGTCCAGCGTAAAGGTATCGAACACGCCATTGATCTGGTGCGGGAACTCAAATTGCCGCATTGCAAACTCATTGTAAGCCATGCCGCCGGCGACGAAGGGATGGCTTACGCCCATTGGCTGAAGCGCTATGCCGCCCATAGCCACGTTGATCTCAAGTTTCTGGAAATCAAAACCGCCCGGGAAACCGGAAACACGTTTTGTCTCGCCAACCATTATCATGATTTATGGGCACTCTACGATCGCAGTGATTTTGTCACCTTTCCAAGTTTAGCGGAAGGATTCGGCAATGCCCTGCTGGAGGCCATCTATTTTCGCAAACCCGTGCTGATAAACAGATATGATACTTTCATTCGGGACATCGAACCGTTCGGACTGGATCTGGTGTCCATGGATGGAATCCTCACCGGCCAACAAGTCGAGGAAGTCAGACACATCCTGACCTGCCCGGAGCGCCAAATCGACATGACCACACGCAATTTTGAAATTGCCCGTGCCCATTTTTCATACAAGTGTGTTCGATCCTGCCTGAAAGAACTCCTGGAACCCATCGTGGCGTCTGCGCGACCAACCCGTTCAGAGCCCACCCGCCGTCCTCACGACACGGTCATACCGATAAGGCCCCGGCATCAGCGGACGGCCCCGCCGGCCGTGCGCAATGCCGTCTCATCCTGCCGTTAGGGTTAAATTCTCAAGCTTGATGCCCACGATTGCGGCGACATGGGTTTTCAACAGGGTTGTCCGAAACCGCGAGAGACCTTTTCCCAAGCCTTCCGGGTGAAGCCGGAGAAGGAGTTCTTGACAGGCCGCCGAAACACTTTTATTCTCGGGGCGCATCGGACCTGAGCAAAAACCATGTGTCGGGCGGCCATTGAAACCTGATGATGACCGCAACATTATGTAATGGAAAGCATTTTAAGGTGGATTCGCAACTGTCGGTTCTGGCATAAAAGATAGCTCTAAAGCTGGAAAAACGGAGAAGGAAATGGAACTCAAACGGGTTGTGGTTACCGGAATGGGGGTGTTGACGGCCATTGGCTCTAATCTTGAGGCCTACTGGGAGGGTCTGCGGACAGGCCGCAGCGGGGCGGCCCTCATCACCCGATTCAATCCTGAAAAATTTAAGACCAAAATTGCCTGCGAAATAAAAAATTATCAGCCGGAAGTCTATTTTGACCCCAAAGAATCCAAAAGGATGGATGCCTTCACCCAGTATGCCCTGGTGGCCAGTGATGAAGCCATCGATCATTCCGCGCTCGATCTGAAGCAAATCGATTCGGACCGGGCCGGAATCATTTGGGGGTCGGGCATCGGCGGCCTGCATACCTTCCAGGAGGAAGTTAAAAAATATGCCCGCAGTGACGGACGCCCCCGTTTCAACCCCTTTTTCGTCCCCAAACTGATCGCCGACATCGCCGCCGGCCACCTTTCCATCCGTTATGGATTTCAAGGCCCCAATTTCGCAACCGTATCCGCCTGTGCCTCTGCCACCAACGCACTTCTGGACGCGTTCGTCTATCTGCGGCTCGGTTTTGCCGACCTGATGATCAGCGGCGGCTCGGAGGCGCCGATTACCGAGAGTGGTGTCGGCGGATTCGGTTCGATGAGGGCCCTTTCCGTCCGCAACGATGACCCCGAACATGCTTCGCGCCCCTTCGACCGGGATCGGGACGGATTTGTCATCGGCGAAGGCGCCGGAGCGCTTATATTGGAAACGGCCGAGCACGCTCTGCAGAGGGGGGCCAAAATTTATGCCGAGATAATCGGCGGCGGCATGTCAGCCGATGCCCATCACATCACGGCACCCCACCCTGAAGGCATCGGGGCAGAAAAAGTCATGCGGAATGCCATCCGCCAGTCGGGTATCGAGGCCGAATCCGTGGATTATATCAACGCCCACGGGACCGCGACGTACCTGGGGGATATCAGCGAAGCGCTGGCCATCCGCCGTGTTTTTGGTAACCACGCCTCTGTATTGAACATCAGCAGCACCAAATCCATGACCGGCCACGTGCTGGGGGCGGCCGGGGCGATTGAAGCCGTGGCCTGCGTGATGGCCATTCAGGACAATATAATCCCACCGACCATCAACCACTTCAACGACGACGAAAAAATCGATAAGGGGCTCAATTTCACTTTCAATCAGGCCCAGCAGCGCAAGGTGGATGTGGCTTTGAGCAATACCTTCGGCTTTGGCGGCCATAACGCCTCCCTCATTTTCCGTCGTTGGGCGCCATAAGCCCTCCGGAACCTGACAACGATCTGAAATGGAAGGCGTGCGCATGACCTTGTTCAAGGAATACGACGGCTACGATGGCCTCGGACTGGCAGGCCTCATTCGCTCCGGCCAGGTGAGTGAACAAGAAGTGCTGGAGGCGGCCATCCACCGGATCGAAATCATTAATCCACGAATCAACGCGGTTAATTTCCCCATGTTCGAAGTGGGTCGCCAGTTGGTTGCCAAGGGTCTTCCGGATGGACCCTTCCGCGGGGTGCCGTTTCTCCTCAAAGACCTGATCGCGGCTTTTGCCGGCGTCCCCATGGCCAGCGGCTGCAGGGCGCTTAAGCAATATGTGCCTGATTTCGACAGTGAACTGGTTCAGCGTTATAAGAAGACCGGCGTGGTCACCCTGGGAAAGACCAATACGCCCGAATTCGGCCTGATGGCCTACACGGAACCGGCCGCCTTCGGCCCCACGCGCAACCCCTGGAATACGGACCATACCAGCGGCGGGTCGAGCGGCGGGTCAGCGGCGGCCGTGGCCGGCGGCATGGT
>JAERRP010000594.1 GCA_016735415.1 Desulfobacterales bacterium
TTCATTCTGATCAGCCGTTCTGTGCGCGTCGTCAGAAGCCGCATGATGGGCGGCTGGATAACGGGAATCAGGGCCATGTAGGAATAGGCCGCAATGGCAATCGGACCGATAAGATGGGGGGCCAGCTTGGCGGTCAGAAAGATGGAGGTGGGCCCGTCGGCACCGCCGATAATGGCGATGGAGGCGGCTTCCTTGGGCAGAAAATCAAGGAACAGGGCTCCCAGCAGGGTAAAAAAGACCCCCATCTGGGCGGCGGCGCCCAGAAGCATCAGCTTGGGTTGGGCCAGCAGGGATGAAAAATCCGTCATGGCGCCCAGGCCCAGAAAGACAATGGAAGGGTAGAGGCCGGTGGTCACGCCGAAATAAAGGTAATGGAATACGCTGTTGTTTTCGTAAATGCCCAGACCGAACCCTTTAAAGAAAGGAATGTTGCCCACCACAATGCCGAAGGCGATCGGTACGAGCAGAAGGGGTTCGTACTTTTTACCAATACCCAGATATAGAAAAACAAAGCCCACGATAATCATGATGACATAGCGAAAATCCTGGGCGATAAAATAGTATCCGGTATTGGTCAGAAAGGATATCAATAGATCAAACATGGCTAAACCTCGTATGAGATAATGGACGTCCGGGTCAGCGGTTCCAGCTGAACAGGCCCTCGCCTTCCATGGTCAGGATGCCGGCCTCGCGCAAACATCGAATGGTGATGTGGGGATGCGCCAGATTCGATTCGGCGGCCAGGCGGTAAAGTTCTTTAAGCTCGAACGGGGACCCCAGCAGGTTGGTCAGTGGCTGGTAAAGCGAAGCCAGCGCGTCCAGATCGATCGGGCCCTGGGCCGACAGGGGCGAACTGGCGCTCTTCTCAACGGCCTGGTCGGGCGCCAGTGCCTGCGACATCTTCCGGGAGGCCTTCTGTTTCCGATTTTCCCAAAGCGCGACCAGTTTGTGGATTTGAGAGATGGCCAGGGTTAGAATGATCAATCCCGTCATGACGATGGCGGCCCCTAAAATGGCCATGGACCAGCCGTTGTTGGCGGCGATATTGGCAAAACCCATATGGCTTACCTCCAGGGTCTGTATTGGTCTTTAAGGGCCGCTGGCCCTAATGAAAATGCGACGATCAAATTGGAAGACGGGCGGCGTGCTCGATGATCGTTGCGGCCTCGGTGACTTCGGAACACCGCACCCCATTCAATCGTTTGAATGCCAAAAAGAGTGACTAATTCATAACTTCCTAAAAAAGTCAATAAAATTTAAACGGGGCACCCGGCGCTGCCGGCCATCATCAATCCGATTCGGCTTATTTTTTCATGGTCCCCGGCCGGGAAGGTGTCGACAATACGGCCGCTGAACATCACGGCAATCCGGTCGGCCAGGGCCAGGGCTTCGGCCAGATCCCCGGTCACCAGCAGGATGCCGGCGCGCTCGCGGGCCTTGAGAAGAAGGCGCCAGACTTCTTCCGTGGCCGCAACATCGAGCCCCTGGGTTGGCTGTTCGGCAACGATTAAACGCGGACGGCGGAAAAATTCTCTGGCGATGACCATTTTCTGGAGATTGCCGCCCGAGAGCTGGCGGGCCGTCAAACGGGGGTTGGGGGGTACGATATTGAAAGTGGCGGCCAGATCGGCCATTTTTTTTTCGGCCTGGCGGCGTAACAACCAGGGGCCGGAGGTGAATCCCCGGCAGGTGGTCAGCAGAAGATTATCCGTCAAGCTCAGGTTGCGGCAGGTGGCCAGCCCCTGGCGATCTTCAGGGATGTAGGCCAGATTGCCGTCCCAGCGCCGATGCTTAAAAAAAAGCCGCCAGTTCTGACCCATGATGTGCACCGATCCCCTCTGCGGAGATCTCAAACCGCATACGCTCTCGACCAGCGGTTTCTGGCCATTTCCGGCCACCCCCACGATTGCCAGGATTTCACCCTGGCGAAGTTCCAGGTGGATGTCCTGCAATTCGTCGTCGTCAAGGCCGGCAATCCGTAAAACCCGCTGACGCGTTTCATGGGGGTCTCGCTCGACCTGCAGTATAACTTCCCGACCGACCATAAGCTGTGCCAGTTCGGCTTTGGACTGAATTTGATCCGCGTCCGTGTCGGCCACAACGCGGCCCTTGTGCAGAACCGCGATTTCGTCTGAAAGCGCCATGACTTCGTCGAGTTTATGGCTGATAAAAACAATGGACTTGTTTTGGGCCGCCAGGTGCCGAAGGGCCTCAAAAAGCTGCTCGGCTTCCGGGGGGGTCAATACGGCCGTGGGCTCATCGAAAATAAGAATGCGATTCGGTCGAAAAAGAAGTTTCAGTATTTCGACCCGCTGTTTTTCACCCATGGACAGATCGGCCACCCGGGCCCGCGGATCGATGCTCAAACGGACCTGGCCGGAAAGGGCGGCCACCCGCTCTTCCATCTCGGCGGGTTTGAGAATCAGTGGACCCTGATACCCCAGAAAAATATTTTCGGTGACGGTCATGGCGTCAACCAGCATGAAGTGCTGATAGACCATGCCGATACCGGCGTTGATGGCATCCTGGGCCGAGCGCAAAAGCGCCGGGCGGCCGTCGACCAGGATGCGGCCCCGGTCGGGCTGAAGCCGTCCGGCCAGAATGCCCATCAAGGTGCTTTTGCCGGCACCGTTTTCCCCCAGCAGGGATTTAATTTTTCCGGCCCGCAACGCCAGCGTGATGTCCTGGTTGGCCTTGACGGGCCCGAAGGCTTTACTGATGGATTCCAGCTTTATCAGCGGCGCGCCGATATTCATACCGGTTCCGGCTTCCTCCCGATAATCGGTTGAACGAACTGGGATTCGGAATCCCAGGGGAAAAGAATCCAGGTGTCCTGGCTGACTTCGGTGACAAAGGTGTCCACCAGGGGTCGACCGGCCGGCTTGGCGTAGATGGTCGCAAAATGGGCCCGGGGCAGCATCTTGCGAACCGTATCGGCTGTCCTTCCGGTATCGACCAGGTCGTCGATGATCAGCCAGCCGTTCCCGTCGTGATCGATCGGTTTGAGAACTTCGATCTCACCGCGCTGGTCCTGCCAGGAATAGCTGAAGACACAGACCGTGTCGACCAGCCGGATATCGAGCTCGCGCGCAATGATGGCGGCCGGGACGAGACCGCCGCGGGTCACCGCAATAATCCCCTTGAAATAGTCGTGATCCAGAAGCCGCCATGACAGGGCCTTGGAATCGCGATGAAGCTGGTCCCAGGAAATCGGATAAGTTTTTCGGTAAAGCGGGGAATCGGCCATAGGTTCACCTCTTGGGGCCGCGGCCCTTAATCATGGGGTTCAATATTAATTCCCAAAGCCGCGGGAGCATTCGCATAGCGGCTTTTCCAGGAAGAGAAAACAAGTACGATAACCGTCAGGGCATAGGGCAGCATCAACAGCAGGGAGGACGGTAAATGCGTGCCGACCGCCTGGAGCCGATACTGGAAGGCCATCACGCCACCAAAAAGATAGGCCCCCAGAATGGCGCGGCCGGGGCCCAAGAAGGCAAAGATGACCAGGGCGACCGCAATCCACCCCCGCCCGGCGGTCAATCCGCTGGTCCACAGGTGCGTGTAAGCCAGGGAAAGATAAGCGCCTCCCAGTCCCGCCAGAAATCCTCCCCCCAGCACCCCCACCCAGCGGTAGCGCAGCACATCGATGCCGGCGGCGGCGGCCGCCTGGGGATATTCGCCCACCGCGCGCAGGTGCAGGCCCCAGCGGGTTTTGACAAGAAAAAACCACAGCAAAGGCACCACCAGGACGGCGACATAAACCAGCGCGTCCTGCTGAAAAAAAATCCGGCCGAGGATCGGCAATCCGCTCAGCATAGGGATCGCAATTTTGTCGAATCCCGGTGCCGTTTGCCCGATCAGCGGTGTCCCCATGTAATCCGCCAGGCCCAGTCCGAAAATGGTCAGGGCCAGACCGGAAACCACCTGATTACCCAGAAACCATAAACACACAACACCGTGGGCCGCGCTGAGGAGCATACCGGCCACACCGGCCAGGGCGAAGGCCAGAACAGGATTTCCGGTGAACTTGGCGACGACAAAGGCCGCCAGGGCACCGACAATCATCATGCCTTCGACCCCCAGATTGAGAACCCCGCTTTTTTCGGTCAGGATTTCGCCCAGGGTCGCATACAGGATGGGCGTTCCGGACTGGATCGCCGCTGCCAGCAACGGAATGATCAACTCCATGTTCATGCGGATCTCCGCAGCCGCAAGCCGTATTCCATGAAAAAGCCGCCGGCTAGGACCGAAAGCAGGATCAAGCCTTCCATAATGCCACCAAAGGCGGCCGGCACCTGGAGCTCGAGCTGGAGGTTTTCGACCCCCACGCGCAGGGCGGCCAGGAGAAAGGACGCCAGGCCGATAATCAGGGGATTCAGGCGCGCCAGCCAGGCGACCACAATGGCCGTATACCCATAACCCACCATGATGCTGGGCTGAAGCAGGTTGATGGCGGCCGAGGCCT
>JAERRP010000410.1 GCA_016735415.1 Desulfobacterales bacterium
GCCGCCGTGCTGGGTTCGCTGCTGGGCCAGACGGTCGCCTTCTGTGAGGACTGCGTGGGGCCGGAGGCCGAGGCGGCGGCTGAAGCGGTTGGCCCCGGCCAGGTGCTGCTGCTGGAAAACCTGCGCTACCACAAAGAAGAAACCGCCAACGACCCGGATTTTGCCGCTCGCCTGGCCCGTCTGGGCGAGCTCTATGTAAACGATGCCTTCGGCACGGCCCACCGGGCGCATGCATCCACCGAAGGTGTCACCCATTTTATCAAACCGTGTGCGGCCGGCTATCTGCTGATGAAAGAAATCGAATACCTGGGCAATGCCGTAACGCATCCGGAACACCCCTTCGTGGCCATTCTGGGGGGCGCCAAGATTTCGGGCAAGATCGACGTCATCGCGCATCTGCTGGACAAGGTCGATCATATCCTGATCGGCGGCGGCATGGCCTACACCTTTTTCAAAGCCCAGGGCCTCGAAGTCGGTCATTCCCTGCTGGAGGCCGGAAAAATCGAAGTGGCCCGGGAAGTGTTGGCCCGAGGCGGGGACAAACTCGTTCTCCCCGTGGACACCTGCATTACCGACCGACTGGATATTAAAGCCCGCCGGGTGGGCGCCACCCGGACGGTGACCACGGATGCCATACCGGCGGCATGGATCTGTGTCGATATCGGCGAGGCCACCGTCCGACAATTCCAATCCTACCTTGATAAGGCCCGCACCGTTGTCTGGAACGGGCCCATGGGGGTTTTTGAAATCGAGGCCACGGCCCGCGGCACCGTCGCCATTGCCACGATTCTGGCCGAGGCCACCGACCGCGGGGCGACCACCATTATCGGCGGAAGCGGTTCCGTTTGGGCCATCCGCCCAGCCGGCCTGGAAAACCGGGTATCGCACGTGAGCACCGGCGGGAGGGCCTCGCTCGAATTTCTCGAAGGCCGAACCCTTCCCGGCGTGGCGGCTCTCGACGATCGGGCCTGAATTTCCCATCCGGCCCGGACGCTTTTCACAGGCAGCCGCACGAATCGGTTTTTTACAGCTTGAAAAAATTCGTAACAGTATTTATTATCACGGCCGTTGTCGGCCGATTACGTTCTGGCGGACACCCGCCAGCCATACACGCCGGGACGGCATTGCCGGAAAAAGATAATGATAACGGTGATGGACTCGTAACAAAGTCACAATCCGGATGGAGTCGTTGAGAATATTGCATGCCTGAGACACGCCTGAACAAGCTGCCGAATGTCGGCATTATATCGACCCGCATTGCCGGAACGGACGGCGTTTCGCTGGAGATTGAAAAATGGGCCCGGGTCCTGGAAGACGACGGGCTCAATTGCTTTTATTTTGCCGGCGAACTGGATCGCCCCGATGACCGGTCCTACCGGTGTCCCGAAGCTCATTTCACCCATCCGGCGGTAAAGGATGTCTACCTGGACTGCTTCGATCTCAACGTTCGCAAACGCGAAACCACCGACAAACTGCACGCCCTTAAAAACGGGCTGAAAGATCATCTCGAAGCGTTCATTAACAAATTCGATATTGGTCTGATCCTTGTCGAAAACGCCCTGACGATCCCCCTGAACATTCCGCTGGGGGTTGCCCTGACCGAATTTATCGCCGAGACCGGCATTCCCACCATCGCCCATCACCACGATTTTTACTGGGAGCGGGACCGCTTCACGATCAATGCCATCAACGATTATCTCTGTCTGGCCTTTCCGCCCAACCTGCCCAGCATTCATCATGTGGTGATCAATTCACATGCCGGCACCCAGTTGAGCCTGCGCACCGGCATCTCCGCGGTGGTCTGCCCCAATGTCATGGATTTCGACAATCCCCCGGCCCCGCCCGACGAATATGCCGCCGACGTGCGCGCGTCCCTGGGCCTGGCCGACGATGAGTTGCTGGTGCTGCAGCCCACCCGGGTGGTCCAGCGCAAAGGCATCGAACATGCTATCGAGCTGGTCGGCCGCCTGGGGCTGAAAGCCAAACTGGTGATTTCGCACGCCTCCGGCGACGAAGGCTACGACTATGAACTGCGTCTGCGCGAATATTCGGAAATAATGAAAGTGGACACGCTCTTCGTTTCGGATATCATCAACGAGCACCGCGGTCTGACCGAAGACGGCCGCAAAATCTGCCCCCTGGAAGACATCTATCCGCATGCCGACCTGGTGACCTACCCTTCGACCTTCGAAGGCTTCGGCAACGCCTTCCTGGAAGCGATCTATTTTCGCAAACCGATCGTGGTCAACAACTACTCCATCTACCACAAGGATATCAAACCCAGGGGATTCCAGGTCATCGAAATCGACGGCTATGTCACCGAAGAAGCCGTCCAGAAAACCCACTCGATTCTGACGGACGAGCGGCTGCGCAAACGTATGGTCGCCCGCAACTATAAACTCGGTCAAAAGTTCTTTTCTTTCGGTGTCCTGAAACGCCAGCTCAATAACTACGTGAGCGGCTATTACTGGATACGCTGAAAAGCCGCTAGATACTTTCGCAACGCCGCCGGGCGGGATGCATCGGCACTTAAAATGTGAAGTTATTTTTTCGCGAGCCCTTAGGGCCGCATGGCACCAGCCGCACCATTGCGCAGCGGCACCTTTTTCTTCTAACCCACCCTAACGAGAGGTTTGGACCCATGTTTAAAACCACGACAGGACGTTCGATTGCTTCGCCTCGCCGCCAGTCCCTCGCGCCCGGGCGGGCAGGCCTACTGGGGTTCCTACTGCTGGCCCTGATGACCGGCTGTGTCTCGGTGGGACCGGACTACGAAAAGCCTGAATATGACGTGCCTGATCTCTGGGAGGTCCGGCTGGTGGACGGGCTCGAGGCCGGGGAAGCGCCCCTGGCGACCTGGTGGGAAACCCTGAAGGACCCCATCCTGGACAGCCTGATGGAACGGGCCGTGGCCGGCAACCTGGATTTAAAAGAAGCCTTTGCCCGCATCAAGGAGGCCCGGGCCATCCGCGGTATCGCCTCCTCGGAGCGCTGGCCGGATGTCAACGGCAGCGGCGATGTGAGCCGCCAGCGCCAGAGTGAAGATTTCGGCCCCACCAATCCTCGCGATCTGAATCAAACCGACTGGTTTTACAGCACCGGCGGCAACGCTTCCTGGGAAATCGATTTCTGGGGCCGGATTTCCCGCTCGATCGCCGCGGCCGACGCCGACTTCCAGGCCTCCGTCGAGAACTACCGCGACGGGCTGGTGCTGCTGTATGCCGAGATTGCCGGCAGCTACGTGGACCTGCGCGCCCTGCAGGAGCGCATCAAGGTGGCCGAGTACAACATCGAAACCCAGCAGGGCTCTCTTGAAATCACCCAGGCCCGTTTCAAGGCCGAGATCTCGCCCGAACTGGATGTGCGCCAGGCCGAACTCAACCTGGCGCGTACCGAGAGCATCATCCCGTCCTTGCGTCGCCAAGCCGCCCAGTCTGTCCACCGCCTGGGGGTCCTGATCGGGGAATACCCGGGTGAGCTCTACGCCGAACTCGACCCGCAGAAACCCATCCCCCAGCCGCCGTCCGAAGTACTGGTGGGGGTGCCGGCGGACGTCATGCGCCAGCGTCCGGATATCCGCGCGGCCGAACGACTCCTGGCGGCCCAGACCGAGCGCATCGGCATTGCCACGGCTGATCTCTACCCCGCCTTTTCGCTTTTGGGTGCCTTCGGCTTTGTCATGGCCGGTTCCCACGATTTCTTTGACGGCGGTCGCCGAGCCTGGTCCTGGGGGCCCACCTTTCGCTGGAATCTGTTCGACGGCGGGCAGGTGCGAAACCGGATCAACGCTGAGGACGCACGCACCGAACAGGCCCTGGCCAGCTACGAGAACACGGTCCTTACGGCCCTGGAGGACGTGGAGAACGCCATCGTGGCCTACACCGAGGAGATCACCCGCCGGGAATCGCTGCGCCGTTCGGTGACGGCGGCCCAGCAGTCGGTTAATCTGGTCAACGTGCTCTACAAATCGGGACTGACCGACTTCCAGAATGTGCTCGACATGGAACGCTCCCTGGCCGAGCAGGAAGATCTTTACGTGCAAAGCGTGGGATTCGTGACCCAGAACCTGATCCGAATCTACCGCTCCCTGGGCGGCGGCTGGGATCCGGACCCGCCCGTATTAGAGGTGGAAATCCAGGATGCCGCCCTTAAGGGGGAGCCGATCTTCTGATGGGGGGCCGTGCCCAATCAACGGGGGCCTTTCAAAATCACGGGCCGGGCGTTACGAGCCGGCCCCTTATTTTTCTTCCCTGATAAATTTACAAAGGACATTTATCGATGCAAACCCGAACCATCTGTGTTGCGCTTCTGACAATGGTTCTGGCGGTGCTGCCGGCCTGCCGGAAAGAAGCCCCTCCCCCCAAGGAAGTGATCCGCGCCATCAAAACCATCAAGGCCGATGAGCGCGCCCGCGGGCAG
>JAERRP010000058.1 GCA_016735415.1 Desulfobacterales bacterium
GGGGTGGCCAGCGCCATGCACACCATTCTGGAAGCCGTGGGGGTCGATTTTGCCGATGTTATCGAAACCCGCCGCGGCACCGACGTTCTGCACCATGCCCTGGAATCCTTACACCACGCCACGGCAATCCAGCCGCTGATTATTTTCAACGGCAGCCCCGACGGCTTCCTGGCCAATCACCGCGCCAACCTGGCCGCTCCCATCAGCCATGCGCGCTTCTACGTCGGGCTGCTGGTCCAAGCCCTTTCGACCTGAAGCCGGGGGCACCGATAGTGTCCGTCCAGAAATGGTCTTTTTTGCCCTGATCGGCGTTCTCCGCGGGCTTCCGGCTGCGGCGTACAAAAGTACGCCTCACCGCAACCCCTTGTGCGGCCTTGATCAGGGCAAAAAATCCTCATTTCTGAATCGGACACGATCATGACTTACTTAAATCCGTGGATGGGCACTAATTACCGGCCGGAATGGATCAGAGTCGTTCCATATTCAAAAACCCTCATTCAACCGTTCAGGCCCGGGCCTGTTGTCGGCCGGATCGGCCATATCATGGACGCCGGCTGATCGTCGCCGACCGGCTTAAAGCACACCGGTCAGCATGGCGCTGATGCTGTCGTGAAAGCGCATGCCCTTCAGGGTCGGTGTCAGGCGTTCCGGCGTCAAGCGCAAAAAACCGTCGGCCACCAGTTGCGGCAGAACCGCCCCCAGGCAGGCCTCCAGCGAGGTGCCGAACTGCCGAGTAAAGGCCGTCAGATCGATTCCGGCCGCCAGACGCAACCCCAGAAAGACGGCCTCGGTCATCTGCTGGGAAGTATCCAGATTTTCGCAACCGTCCTCAGGTAAAAGCCCCTGGTCAAGCTTGTCGATGTAAGCCTCCAGATCCGCGACATTCCAGCTGCGCCGTGGGGCCAGCCAGGAATGCGCCGCCGGACCGAAACCGAGATAGGGGGCCAGGGTCCAGTATTTGGTGTTGTGGCGGGAGCGCCGTTGCGGGATGGCGGCAAAATTGGAGATTTCGTAATGATCGAAGCCCTCGACGCTCAGAAAATCAGCCGTCGTTTCGAACAGGACCGCCAGAACATCTTCGCCGACCGGTACGTGCCGCCCGCGTTGGCGGTCGTGTGTCAGCGGGGTTCCGGGTTCGTAAGTCAAAGCGTAGCAGGACAGATGTTCCGGGGCATGGGCCAGGGCCCGGCGCAGATCCACCCGCCAGTCGTCGATCCCCTGGCCCGGAAGGCCGTAGATCAAATCCAGCCCCAGGTTGTCGAAACCGGCCCGGCGCGCCATCCTGATGGCCGCCTGTGCCTGGGCGCCGGAATGAATGCGCCCCAGAAAACTGAGGTGCCGGTCGTCAAAGGATTGAATGCCTAAATTGAGGCGGTTGATGCCGGCCCGGCGGTAATCGGCCAGGCCGGCCGGATCGACCGTGCCGGGGTTGGCTTCCAGGGTAATTTCGACATCGTCCTGCAGGCGGAAGGCCTGATCCAATCCGTCCAGCAGGCGGGCATAGAACGCCGGGGAGAAAAGTGAAGGGGTGCCGCCGCCGAAGTAAATACTGTCCAGCGTAAGATCCAGATGGCGGCGGCGCCGGATTTCGGTGGCCACGGCCGTCCCGAAAGCTTGCTTGCGGTCGGCGGCGACCACCGAATAGAAATCGCAATAGCGGCACTTGCGTTCGCAGAAAGGAACATGGATGTAAAGACCGGCCGGCGTCACCGGGAATCGCCTCCCGCCGTACCGAGGGCTGAAAGGTTAAACGCATACCCGCGGCGGCACGACGGCCGGGGCAAGATCAATCCTTGTAGGGTTGGGCCAGCGCCATCCCCAGATCCAGGGCCTGACGGTTCATTTCCACAAATCCCGAAGGAATCCGCTGCGCCAAAACTTTCATGATAGATTCAGGGCGCACCAACTCGGTCAAGGCCACCACGGCTCCCAGCATGCAGATGTTGAACACGATCGGTTTGCCGATTGCGTCCATGACCTGGCGATACATGGGCAGTTCCACCTGGCGGGCGTCCACCTTGCGGGCGGTTTTGACGAAGCGCGTGTCGGTCAGCAGCAAGCCTCCCGGGCGAACGATGGAAAAATAGCTGGAATAGGCCTCCTGGGTCAGGCAGACTAGGACATTCGGCTGGATCACCTTGGGGAAATTGATATCTTCTTCCGAGATAATGATGTCCGTGCGGGTCGAACCTCCCCGGGCGGCCGCACCATAGGCCTGAGACTGGGCGGCGTTCATTCCTTCGTGCATGACCGCCGCTTCGGCGAAGATGATGGCGGCCGTAATGACACCCTGCCCGCCGGAACCGGAAAAGACCATCCGAACTCTTTGCATGAGGGCTAACCTTTCATGGCCTGTTGCATGATTTTATCGTATTCCCGGCAGTATTCCGGCGCTTCCTTCTGCACAAAGACCCCGCGCTCGATCAGGGCCGGATTCTCTTCTTTTTTCCTGGAGCCCCGGGGCACGGTGATGTCCCTGTAATGCGCCATCATCTCGACGGCGTCACCCTGCTTGTTCTTGCCAGTTCGCATCCCCCGGTATACACTTCAATCATCCCGTCATCACTCAGGCGAAAGGTCACATCCGTGCTCCCCTCGGGAATC
>JAERRP010000681.1 GCA_016735415.1 Desulfobacterales bacterium
GGCGCACCGCCGCAAGCGGTTTGCCGACCACATCCAGGGCGCCGAAATCCTTGATTGGCAGGATACGCATGACCAGCAATCGTCCGGAAGTGGTAAAAAAATACTCGCCGCGGCCCCGGCTAAGATCAATCAGCGAACCGCCCGGGTTTTTACCCGACAACGTTTCATCCACATTCCCCAGAAGACCCTCAAGAAACCCAAGCGCCTGCCCCAGCAACGCCGGATCCATATCTCCCGTCCCCTGACCCCTGTCCCCTGACCTCTGACCCCTGACCTCTGTCCTCTGCCCTCCGAGAAGTTCCGCAACCATACTGAAGAAACCGGCCAGAGACCCGTCCCGAACCCATTGATTCACGAATGGTGCCAGAAAGGAAATCATGCGCGTGAGCTTCAGGGCCTCTTCAGGAGAAGCGAAAAGCAGGGCGCCGTCCCCCAGGTCCCGGGGTGAAATGCGGTAATAGACGGCTTGAATGAGGTCGGGTTGTTTCAGCAGAAGGGCATTCAGGCGCTCGGCGAACTCAGTGGCCCGTTTTTTTCCTTCCTCGGTCCCACCGGTCTGAATGACCGCAAAGAGATATTCCTGGTCTCCAAAATTTTCAAGGTGCTCCAGATACCTTTTTTGAAAGGGAACCGACGGCGAGACCAGAGAATCCTGGTTGCTGTTCAGATGCAGAAAAAAGACGGAAACCAGGGCTGAAATCAATGCCAGTCCCAGCCCTGAAATAATGATCACGCCGGGATAACGGCGGACCAGGCGCCAGAGTAAGTTCAAGACACGCGCCCGTTTTTTGGGGGGTTGTTTCATGCGGTCCTGGCCGTTCGCAGCCCCAGATTTTTGACCGTGGTCCATGCGGATCCGGGAAATTTATGGGTATCCGTCAAAACATCATCCAGGGCTTGCAGGAAATAGTCGGCATCGGATTGATCGATCACCAGGGGCGGAAGAATTTTCACCGTTTCCAGACCATGCCCGGCCACCTGAGTCAGGATCTGGTGTTTCTCCAGCAGGGGTATGGTAATCATCTGGCAAAACAGATCCACGTTCATTTTGTGAAGCAGTTTCCATCCCGCCCTCAAAGAGAGTGCGGTGGGTTCGCCGAATTGAATGCCGATCATAAGCCCTTTTGCACGAATGTCATGAATCAATTCATGTTTTTCAGACAGTTCACGGAGCCCTTTTTCAAGATAGGTGCCCATGACGGCTGACTGTTGAACCAGGTTTTCCTGTTCGATCACGTGCAATGTGGCAAGGCCTGCCGCCATGGCCAGATCATTTTGACCGAATGTGTTGGAATGGGCAAAGCACCGGTCCATGCTGTCAAAGACTTTTCCGTGGATGTCACGCCGCGTGATGACGGCGCCAACGGGGATGTATCCGCCGGAAAGGGATTTGGAGATAACCAGCAGATCGGGAACCACATCCCAGTGGTTCATGGCGAACATGCGGCCCGTTCGACCCAGGCCCGTCTGAACCTCGTCCGCGATGAGCAGTGCACCATACCGGTCACACAGGCTTCTTGCGCCCGGGAGGCAGTCCGGGTCCGGGATAAACACCCCTTTCCCCTGAACCGGCTCCACGATAAAAGCGGCCGCATCCCCTTCTCCGAGGGCGGCCTCGAGAGCCGCGAGATCATTAAACGGAACGGGCACACAGTTGGGCAAAAGCGGTTCGTTGCGCTCTCGGAATTCCTCGTTGCCATTCACGGAGAGTGCCCCCAGGGTCAGGCCGTGAAAGGCCCGTTCACAGTAGATGATTTTGCTTTTTCCCGTGGCCTGCCGAGCTATCTTGAGAGCCCCTTCCACCCCTTCGGTTCCCGAATTGGTGAAAAAGACCGCCTCCAGATCCCCCGGCGCCAGATCGGCCAGTGCTTCGGCCAGAAGCCCGGCAAGAATTCCCACATCCATCTGCACCATGCTGGCCGGCGCCATATCGATGACGTCTTTTAAGACCTGAGCCACCAGGGGATGGTTTCGCCCGATGTTGAACACACCGAACCCGGCCAGAAAGTCGAGTACCTCCCGACCCTGTTCATCCAGCAGCCGGGCCCCTTCGGCCCGGGTGTAATTTCGATTGTAGCCAATCACCTCCAGCACCCGCACCAACTGGGGGTTCACGTAGCGACGATGAAGCGCATCGGTTTCGCTGAGGCGGCTATTTATAAGGGATGCAATATCCATTGAGTTATAAGGATGCCATCGGTTTAATCCAAAAGAAATCCTTGGCGAAATAAGTTCCGCTCTATTTTTGTTGGAGGAAGTGTAAGAAAACCTGCCTGTCGTGTCAAGACGGTATTCCACAATCCGCAATTACAAATAAGACCGTCCCTTCCATTTTGCTCCCTTTCCCTGCCAAAAGCGGATGGCCGAGGTCCAGGTCATGGCCAGAAACAACAATCCGATCAAAGGCATCAGAAAGGCCCACTTCCAGCTCAAGTGGTAGAATTTCAAAGTGGGAATGTAGCCCAGCATCATGGTGATAAAGGCACATAGTGATAAAATGCCGGCCGTAACCCACGGAAAAAGGAGGCCGACGACGGGCAAGCCGAACATGAGGATCATGACGCCGGTCAACAGCAGCAGCAGGGTGATGGAGTAGCGCAATTGATGAAAGGCGGTCCTGGCCACCATGCGCCAGATAACCCCGGGTCGATCATAGGCGCGAAGGCTCAAAGCGGAGTGTGTAAGTCCGATCCAGGTGCGACCGCCCATGGACTTAATCTTACGGGCCAGTGCGCAGTCATCGATCAATTGACCCCGTATGGCGGCAAGCCCACCGATGGCCTTGAGCATGTCGGTTCGGAGCAGAATGCACCCGCCGGCGGCGGCCGCCACCCAGGGAAAATCGGAATTGGAGAGGCGAAACGGGTAGAGAAGCTTGAAGAAGTAGATAAATGCCGGCATGAGCAGCTTTTCCCAAGGGGAGACCATGCGAAGATACGCCATCAGAGAAATCAGATGGATCTGTTTTTTCATCATTTCCCGGCGAAGCTTCGAAAGAATGCCTGGTTTGAGTTCAATATCCGCATCCAGAAGCAGCAC
>JAERRP010000376.1 GCA_016735415.1 Desulfobacterales bacterium
CACCCTCTTTACGCTTTTTGTGATCCCCTCGATCTACATGCTGATTGCACACGACCATTCCCGCCAGTTGCTGTGATTTCCTGAAAGCGAAATAATTTATCGGAGGGCGGCTGAATCGCCAGGCGTATCCGGCGCATTTGAAAAAGACGGTGCGGCGGCCGTCCGCAGACGATGAAACGTCAAAGGCACTTGCCGCCGGGGAGAGGTCTTAAAGAAAATAGAAACCCAGCGTGACGTCGTAGCGATCCGTTCCCTCGAACTGGCACCCCGCGGTATTCGCTGTGGCGGCTTTCACCAGGGCGCTCTTCTTGATGAGGGTCTTGCTGCTGTTGTCCAGATAGAAACGGAGTTGAACATGATCGCCGATCCTCAGCAGACCGGCTTTGTCCGAGGTGAAATTCAGGCCGGACTTGGAAAGGTCGGTCACCACCATGGGGCCCCAGACATTGGCCGCCGCCATTTTATGGAGGTCGCCTAAATCCTGGGCAAAGACACCTTCCAGCCGGACAGCCTTGCGGAAAGCATGACGCATTTCACGGATGATCCGAAAAGTGCAGTGGCAGGGACAGTTGACCCCTAAAACCGCCCCCATCTTTTCAAAAAGCGCCGGCGCAACCGTTTCCTGCCGACCACACTTCGGGCAGGTCATCCGGTAGTCGCCGTCATTGGTGGCAAAAACGCGCAGGCTTTCGTCCGGACCGTTATCCGTGCCGGCCGTGATCTGCATCTGCGCCGGGGCCTCATCCGCTTCGTTCGGCCCATCGTCCTCATCAATTATGATCTCAACGTCTTCGATATCGATGAGTTCCGGGGCCGGTCGGTCGCGGGTCGTATCGGCAGGCGTTGAAACCGCCGGGGGCCCCGACTGAATAACCGTGCGGCCGGGGCGAGGATTGGGCAGGGTGTTCGCCATCAGGCGTCCTGTCAGCTTTACCAGGGATACGGTCTGGCGCGGCCAATGGCAGGGTTTTTCCATCGCCAGGCCGATAACCCCAACAGGTTTTTGGCGGCGATAGATCATATGGCAAAGGCTGCCCCCCGTATCCAGGCGGTGCCACGTGCGCCATATCCCGCGCTCCAGGGTCGAAAGCGCGCTGATGTCGCCAACGACATATTGTCGCCCCTGATGAAGCTTTTCAAGAACGGGTCTTAAGCGTTTGAAGGTCATGGCTGACACGCCCGGCAGGGCCTCCCGCGCGGCCGCCGAATGCCATTGGAATTCAGTGAGGAGGCGCTTGCGGGCCACATCGATCCGGGCGATGAAACCGTATTGCACTTCCGAGAGCAGGCCGATTTTTTCCAGAACGCCGCGGATGGTTTCCCTGCGCAAAACCCCCTTGGAAGGATGGAATACTTCGGTCAGATAGGAAACCAGCTTGATGAAATCCTGCTTCGCCTGCAACTCGCGCAGAATTATCCGGCGATCGGTAACGTCGCCCAACTCCACATGGATGCGAACCGCCTCACCGGTTTCATCCCTCAGCAGGCGCAATACGAGTTGGGCATGGATAGGAGCCTTGCGGACGGGTTTTACTTCGATTTCCAGACTCTGACGCTGGGCGGAGCGGAGCAACTCGTTCCAGTGGGAATAGAAAATCACCAAATCGTCGACGCTCACAAAAAGCGAAAAGGGCTTGCCCGTAATAAGGTCGTTTTTTTCTGAAAGCAGGTCAAGGGCGGCCGCATCGGCTTCGAGAATCAAACCGGCGCGGTCCAGCAGGATGGTTCCGACGTCCGCCAGATTTCGGCCGCATTGACCGCAAAATTTGAAGGAAGGGGGATTGATGGTGCCACAGCCGGAGCAGACGTTTTGAAGCTGGCGGCCGCAGCCCCCGCAGTAGTTCTGCCCCTCGGTTGTATTGGCCCCGCATTTTGGGCATTTCATTTAACAGATTATAGTCAAAGTGGCCCGCGGAAGCAAGCGCAGGGCGCGTGGCATTCGATCATACCGCGACCCGCAGCAGTCGATCGTGGCCTTTCCCTTTGTCATGCGGGGCAAGAACTGCTAAAAAGCATCGTTATGAAATTTATGATTGCCCGAAGCCTGCTTTTACTGATGGTTATCGTGCTGTCGGTATCAAACCTCTGGGCCCGCGGGGCCATCAGCCCCGATGCCGCCTATCGCCAGTATATCGGTGCCCTCTACCGCGCGGATCCGGATCAAGCCCTGGTGGTTATTGCCGGACGCCCGGACCAGATCGAATTTATTCGCAGCTTCATTTCTTTTGTACGCGCCCGCAATGCTTTCCGGGAAAACTATATTGCAGCT
>JAERRP010000400.1 GCA_016735415.1 Desulfobacterales bacterium
GGCTGCTGGGGTCGATGAAATCGAAAACGACGGTCTGATCATTGGAAAAGACCTGTTGTTGATGGAACCAGGATCGACCAATGATGAAGATACCGCGGTAAGATTTATTGAAGAAAACACGCCCAGCAAGGTTATGAGATATGAAAAGGCCATCAGAAGCCTTGAGCGTAAACTCACCATTAATCCAGATAATATCGCGGCCCTGGTGGGTTTAACCTATTTCAATAACAAATTGGGACGGTCAGAAGAAGCCGTCCGGTCGGCCCAAACAATCCGGCGCCTCAAGGCACAATTTACCATCGCCGATTTTGAAAGAACTCTATATTTAAAGTTTCAGATCCAATCGATTAAGAATACAGCCTTGTTGAACCAAGCCGGTATCTATTAGGGCGATCAAATTTAATACTTCTATGCCTTCCTGCCGAATTTCTCTATTCCTTCCCAAGTTTTCGGCCGCGCGGGGCAGGAAAGGCCAATGGCCACAGCATTATTTTCTTCCTCCGTGCCCCCGCATCGCCGCTTTAAAGTGGGTAATAAAGTTCTCTACGATTGTGAAATAACTTTCTGACAAATAGTACTTGAAATCAACAGTTTGCTATGCGCATGCATACATGTCCAGATTTGTCTCCGACCAAAGTCGATCGGATTTTTAAGATCGCTTCACATATCGGATATTTCAACTGGCCACGGGTTGGAAAATCGTTCGATTAGGAGTGAAGTGGCATTGAGAGGCGGCGTTCAAAATCAGATCTCTGGCCGGAATGCCGGCATCCAGACCCAATTTGAAAGAGAGAAGCCCTAAAGCGAATGATCCACAAAATAGTTTTTCCAGGCTTTGTCGATTGCCGCAGGTGAAAGTACAGGTGGTTTCTGGGAAAAATGGGCCTCGTCGATAATGTGGTCGATCAGGTCGCGTGGATGACAGCCATTCAGTCGGATGTTAAATTTTTTATAGTTCGACAAAAGATGCTCGAAGGATCTCTGATCGTATGCCAACTGGTGATAGCGGCAAACCGCCGTGAAAATATTTTTAAATTCTTCTTGGCTGGGCGATCCCATATATATTTTATACCGCAGTCGCCGCAAAAAGGCCTCATCGGCCAGCTGTTTCGGCGAAATGTTGGTGGCGAATATCACCAACTGGTCAAAGGGCACCTCGAATTTAAGTCCGGTCGAGAGCGTCAGGAAATCGGCGCGGTTTTCCAGAGGAACGATCCAGCGGTTGAGAAGGATTTGGGGATCGATCAACTGGCGGCCGAAATCATCGACCACAAAAATACCGTTATTGGCTTTAACCTGCAGCGGGGCCTCGTAGTACTTGGTCGTGGGGTTGAGTTCGAGATCGAGCGATTTGAGGGTTAACTCCCCGCCGGCAAAAATGACCGGCCTTTTAATTTTGATCCAGCGCTGATCGTATGGGCCTGTCTCGGGATCATGGTCGGCGGTGGAATGATTGATCTCGTCATACATCACGATTATTTGCCCGCCGGCGATAATTGCATGTGGGATGAAGACGTCGCCGGGGATGGCATCGCCCATAGCGGCGGCAACGGTGGACTTGCCGTTGCCCGAAGGACCGTAAAGAAAAATAGGTTTTCCCGAGTTGATCGCCGCCCCGAAAGTATGCAACTTGTCTTCGCTGATGACAATATCGGAAAACGACTCTTTTAGCCTGGCTTTATCCAGTCCGATGTGGCTGATGGTCTGAAGTTCGACGGCGGCATTGTAGTCTTCCAGTACAACGGGGGCAGGGCCGATATAGCGGTTTTCCTCGAGAAGATGGGCGGCCCGGCTGATCCCGGCTTCGGTGATGCGGTATTCGGAGTTGATCAAGGCGAAGGCTTTATTCGTCGACCGAATCTCAATCAATTTGTCATTGCGCAGGTAATCTACGCACTCGGCGATAATGGATTGGCAGAGCATGACGGTGCGGACAAGTTCAGGAATCGTAAAATTCTTTTTTACCAGAGAATGTTTTAATATAAGATCAGAAAGAAAGTTCGTATTTAATTTTGTTTCCGCAATATTTTTTGGAACGCTGGGGAAAAAATTAAAAAACGCGGAAAGGCCGGATTCAGATAGCTGTCCGGACTTCTGTAAGTTAGATTCGATTCGACCGCCGTAAAGCCTCTGCTTATTGAGTGTCCGCTTCAGATCATCAGCGAGTGCACGCCTATTCTCAACGTTTGGATTGTTAGTTGCGGATAACATTTGTTTCTCCTATTCACCAATATTTTATGCAAAGCCAATGGGTTTACTGCAAATTGATTCTTACAGGATATTTCGAAAAGTTGTAATATTACAACCATACGCGTTAATTTAAGGTTCATGTTTCGGACAGCGTAACTCAAACCCAAACTGTCATGCGGTTTATTTGGTCTCCATAATAAAAACTGCAAATATCTTAACTCATACTGATTTATGATCTACGGCTGCAATCCATAAACTGAAAAGCCATCGAATTCTTTTGGCCTAGTGCGTATTTTGGTAGCGGTTCTCCCGCTTTGGGGGGCTGCTGACGGTGCGGTTCCGTGAATGCGGATTACCGGCAGCACACGCTCGGAATAACTACCGCGCGCGCCCTGGGCGCCTTTCCCGACCTCTACGACGTGCGGGCCCGTATAGTGGTCTTCCGGCGGTGTTGGGGATTCCTCGCTGCTTTCACCCGCTTCCGTCTCGGCTTGAGGTGCGCGGTTTTCCTGGTCGTTGCCAGCCCTGCTATCGAAGTTCATTTTGATATCAATTTCCCCGGCGTCACGTTCGCCCGCGCCATCGCTGGCACCCCAGCGATAGGGTGAATTCTGCCAATTCAGGGGGCTTTGCTGCCATTTCTTTTTATTGAAACGATAAGCTTTGTTGCGCCAGTTGTCAGGGCTTTGGCGCCACTTTTGCTGATTCCAGCGGTAGGGGGCATTGCGATTGTTGACGGGGCTCTGGCGCCATTGATCATTGCGCCAGCGGTTGGGGGATTCGCGCCAGTAATCCGG
>JAERRP010000429.1 GCA_016735415.1 Desulfobacterales bacterium
CTATGTATTTATGCGTTTCTTTCGATCAAGATATTATTAACTTACCGTAAAGCATAATGGCATAGAATATCCCTATTAAGTCCCGAATAATGAATAAAGTGCCAGTCCCAATTAGTCCTGTTCGCGTCGCAGCAAGACTCCCAGTTGTCCAGGTTGGCTGTAGTTGTCTGCTTCTTGTAAGATGCGCAATCTGTATTTGGCGGTGAATCGGCGCCTGGATTTTTTCTCGGCTACTTCCGAATCCGGGGCAACAATACGCGATGCTCGGGTGCCTCCTGAGCCAGGGGCTTCTCCAGTCGCCCTAAAGGCTCCTTGCAAATTCCCTGGCTCAGGAGCGCTGGTATCAATTGCGGTCTGTTTAGCAGATGCGTTGGTTTCCATGGTGATTCCTCCTACCCGCCCTACATTAATTTTTCAATGGGTAGGTGTCTCACGTTCATTGGCACAGCGGCAGGTTACAATGACGCTATCTTAAAATCATTTATTTCCTTGACAGTGATGCATGTTTGATACATATTCATGCATATGAGAACAACCCTGAACATAGATGACGAAATATTAGAAAAGGCATCACGGCTGACTGGCGTTAAGGAGAAAACCTCTTTGGTGCGACTTGGTCTAGAAGCTTTAATTGCCCGCGAAAGCAGCAAGCGACTGGCTAGACTCGGCGGAACTGAAAATAATCTACGTGCTATTCCCAGACGAAGACCTGCCTAACAACAACCATGGTCCTTGTTGATACTTCAATTTGGGTTACCCATCTGCGCCAGGGCATCCGGCAGCTTGAGAAGCTGTTAATGAATGCCGAGGTTATGTGCCATCCATTTATCATTGGCGAACTCGCCTGTGGTAATCTGAAAAACCGGAACGAAATTATCTCCTTACTTCAGTCTCTTCCAATGGCTCCGACGATTGAATTTGACGAATTCCTATTTTTTATTGATCGCAATGATCTAATGGGAAAAGGAATTGGTTTCGTCGATGTCCACCTTTTAGCGTCTGCACAGTTAGCAGGAATACCCCTGTGGACAGCAGATAAAAGGCTAAAATCTGCGGCAGATCAGCTATAATTGACATTTTAATAAAAGATAATCGGGTGCGGCGGCGGACAACATGATTTCCCCGGTAAGCTTCGGCAACGGAACTTCTGATAACGCACTTATTGCAGGATGGTCCACGGCCGCATCCTTCCGGTACGTCGGTCGAGTGCAGGCAGTTCAACACTTCACCACTACGATGTTTCAGGATGGCTTCTCTTCTGTTTAACAGGAATTCAGCCGCGGCCGCATTGTATTCCTGGATTCTTACATCGTTGTCGACTATAAAGATCAGTGAAGTTATTTTTGCGCGAACCCTTACAGGTGGACTTGTTCGACGCTGATCATATGCGGCAGGGCCTTCAAGTCCGCGATCGTACTCTCGTCCGCGGCCGTGTCGATGTTCACCATGCAGGTGGCGCGGTCGCCCAGGCGCCCGAGCTGAAAGCGGCCGATGTTGATATTGTGCTTGCCCAGCATGGTGCCGACGTTGCCGATAACACCCGGCTGGTCGATGTTCTGGAGGATGATCATGTGGCCTTCCGGAATGGCGTCCATGTAAATCTGGCCGAAGCGCACGATGCGGGGGTGTTTCTCTCCGAAAATGGTGCCCCAGATTTCGCCGGGGCCGCCTTCATAGTCTTCGATACGGATGCGCAGGGTGCCGGCATAGTCGGTGCGGTCCTGGGAAAGAATTTCTTTGACCTTGATGCCTTTGGCTTTGGCAATGGTCCGGGCATTAACGAAGTTGACCGGCTTGTCGGTAAAGGATCCCAGAAAACCCTTGAGGGCGGCATGGGTCAGGGGGCGGGTTTCCATATCGGCCACCTCGCCGGAATAAATGAGCGAAATGTCGTAGGCCCTGGTGATGAGCTGCCCCATCAACGCCCCCATTTTTTCGGCCAGATTCAGGTAGGGGCGGATGCGGGCCATGACCTCGCGGGAGACCGAGGGGAAATTAACGGCGTTGACGATGACGTCGTTCAGCAGGTACGAAGCCATCTGGTGGGCGATCATCTCGGCCACCTTGACCTGGGCCTCGCCGGTGCTGGCTCCCAGGTGGGGCGTAAAGATCACACGGGGGTGCTTGAGCAGCGGCATTTCCGGGTCGGGTGGTTCGGTGGGGAAGACATCCAGGGCGGCGCCGGCCACCTGGCCGCTTTCCAGGGCCGCATGGAGATCATCCAGATTGACCACTTCCCCCCGCGAGCAGTTGATGATCCGCACGCCCGGCTTCATTCGGGCCATGGCCGCGGTATTGATCATGTTAACCGTCTCTTTGAGGCGCGGCACGTGCAGGGAGATGAAATCGGACCGCTGGAAGAGGGTCTCCCGGCTGACGACCTCGACGTGCAGGGCTTCGGCGGCCTCGGGACTGACAAACGGATCGGCGGCGATCACCTGCATGCGCAGTCCCCGGGCCAGCGTGGCCACCACACGCCCGATATGGCCCAAACCGAGGATGCCGAGGGTCTTACCGGTAACCTCCACCCCGGTCAGGGCTTTTTTATCCCAGCGTCCTTCCTTGAGGGAAGCCGTTCCCTGGGGGATGTTGCGCGCCAGGGCCAGGAGCAGCGAAATGGCATGCTCGCCCGTGGTCACGGTGTTGCCGCCGGGGGCGTTCATGACCACGACCCCCTTATTGGTGGCGGCCTTGACGTCGATGTTGTCCACCCCGATGCCGGCCCGGCCTATAACTTTCAGGTTGGCGGCCCGGGCCAGAACCGCTTCGTTGACGCTGGTTCCGGAGCGAAGCGCCAGACCGTGAAAATCACCGATGATCTCCGCCAGCCGGTCCGGCGAATTGGTGGCCTTGTCAAAGTCCACCACCACTTCGATCTGTCCGGTTGCTTCAAGAATCTCCCTGGCCACCGGGGACATGTTATCCCGAATCATCACTTTGAACATGTGTTTTCGCTCCGTCCCTCAGATTGTTTAATTGTGCGCTGAACGTGATGCCATTATGATCCAATTTCACCAAAACAAATTTTATAGCACACCCTTTTTCTCAAATGCAAAAAGGTTCGGATTGTTTTGACTTCGGCCTTCGTCCTTTTTATAGTTTGATAGTTAGAGAAATGAACAAACCCAAGGAGGATGTCATGCGCGTTCGCCAACCCGCCTTTGCCGGCAGTTGGTACCCGGATACAGCCGATGGCTGCCGGCGTGAAATCGAACATTTTCTGGAGGAGCGCCCTCTGGTGGCCCTGCCCCGGCCGCCGCTGGCCGGCATCGTTCCCCACGCCGGCTGGGTTTTTTCAGGAAGCCTGGCCTGCCACATTATCGGATTGCTGCAGGAAGCCCCCCCCCCGGAAACGCTGGTGATATTCGGGATGCACATGCACCCCTCGGCATCTCCGGTCATCATGAATCAGGGGGCCTGGGGAACACCCCTGGGGGATCTGCCCATCGCGGAAGATCTGGCCAACTATCTCACCGAGCAGTTTGCGTTTGTGGTCGAATCGCCAGATGAACCCAACCGGGACAATACCATCGAACTCCAACTGCCCTTTATCCGCCATTTCTTCGGCCCGGTCCCGATCGTGCCCATCGGCGTGCCGCCGTCTTCCGAAGCCCTTCGGATTGCCGATGCGGTGGTCTGCTACGCACGGGATCAGGATCGTCGCATCAAGGTTATCGGTTCCACCGATCTGCCCCATTACGGCCCCAACTACGCCTTTCCCGGGAAAGGTCAGGGGGCCGCCGCCGTCAAATGGGTGCGCG
>JAERRP010000582.1 GCA_016735415.1 Desulfobacterales bacterium
AAGCGCATGAAGATTTTCTGATCACGGGCCTTTTTGCGCTGATTGAGCAGCTCTTTGGGATGATCCGGATCTTCAAAGTCCTGGTATCGATCGTAGCTGCGCACATGTCGGGCAATCAGTTTGTCCTTTGAGTAGACACACAACCTGTCAGGATAGGTCTTTAGCGTGAGCCTGGTACCGGAATACTCGGCCGGGACCGAGTAGCGATTGGTATCAATGGTAATCCGGAACTGACTGGAGGCCCTGATCTGTGAGACAGTAGATACATCGAAGGGATTGGCTGGCATCGGGTTGAAAAAAGGCCGTTCCTTTTCAAAAAGATCAAGCGGTTTTTGCCGGGTTTCTCCATGGATGCGCACATTGGCGATGGTGTCCAGCCAGTTGCGGGCCGCGGGACCGATGGCGCTAAAATCCGGGATATTGAGACCAGCTAACAAGTTCTTTTTAACATAACCCACCCCGTTCTCCACCCTGCCTTTTTCGTTGCCCTTGCCCACATTGCACGGCGCAATGGTAAAGCCGTAGTGGTTGGCAAAATCAAGGTATTTGGGGTTAAATACCGGGGCCTGTCCGACAATGCGTCTTAAGACGGCGGACTTGAGATTATCGACCATGATCTTTTTGGGAATAGAGCCGAAAAAATCAAAGGCGTTCTGATGACAGCCCAGGAAGTGCTCCATGGTCTGAGAGACGGTGAACTCCACATACATCATGCGGCTATAACACAAAACCATGACAAAAAAGCTGAGTCTTCTTCGGGTTGAGCCCACATCGACAGTGCCGTATGAACCCCAGTCGACCTGGGCACACTCGCCCGGGGCAAATGAGAGCTTCAAAAAGGCCGGGGACTTCGGCGGCCTGATCTTGCGTACGTATCTTTTGACAATGGAGTAGCCGCCGTCAAAACCCTGCTCGCAGATGCGCTGGAATATCTGGGTGGCGGTGTAGGGATGGGTCTCCAGCATGCGGACAATATCCTGTTTGAAGGGGTCGAGCTTGCTGGGACGCGGTGTTATCTTTTTTGGCCGGAACGTTGTAATTAGCCATTTTCGGACCGTGCGCACATCGATCGCCAGTTCTGCGGCAATCTGCGGAGCAGTAAGCCCTTCATGTTCTTTGAGATGCTTGATTTTGGCAAAGAGTTCATAGTCGATCATGATGCACCCTCCCCGATTTGCTTGAAGATTTGAGCGAGAGATTGGAGCTGCCCGGGATATCTGTTTGTTGCCTCAATGAGTGCATCCAGGGCCAGTACCTGATACAGGGGTTTTTGGTAGGCAATAAGACCGATGCGAATCAGCTCCTGCCGAGCCTGAGCCAGGGTATTGGCATCCATGTCGAGACGCTGTGAGGTGACCCGGTCGGAGTAATAGCTTAAGCCCTGGGCATCGGCCACGGTGACAAGGAATAGGTAAAGGGCTGCTGCCGAATGGCTGCAGCGGTCGATGTAATGATCACGGACCAGACGATGATCCAGCCAACTGAACTGTTTGGGGATTTTTCGGATACGCTGAGGGCAAATCAGATGTTTTTGTACCATGGTGACCTCCTTTATGTTGTGGGTTAAGTATATCGTTGCCCAATTGTTGCATACGGCGTGCGGCCATGGCGATGTCCTCTTGTAACGCATATCCGGTTAATTGAGCGATTAACCCAATAAAGACAGCAGGTTGCAAGATTAAGGAATCTTGTAACGCATGGGACATAAAATCGTCTTTATTGTCATTATTTTCAGTGAGTTGCTGGTTTAAGGGATCTTGTAACGCATGGGGTGTATTTTTCTGTTTTCGCCGCCAGTATCCCGGGTGGGCCTTTCGCCAGCAATGGACCCGCTCTACATTGTCAGGTCCGCGGAAGTAATCCTGGTTCTCGGGTTTCTGAAGCCATCGTTTCTGACTTGAGGCCTTACTGGCCTTGCGGCATTCGGGTTTTAAACAGTATTTTTGACGGTTAGCATTGCGAGAGTCCGGTAAGAATAACCTTTTGCAATGCTTGCACTTTCGCCTCTTGATTTTCTGTGCCATTGGCCTCAAACCTCCTCGGACCAATGGTGTTATCATGAGTGGTGTAAAGAAAGAAAATGAGGGGAAGAAGAAGTAGGGAAGAAAATCAGAAGAAGGGATTATACAGATAATTTTTCGGAAGAATATTGGAGGGAATAAAACAACATTTTCAAATCGCCAACTTTACAGCAGTTTCACATTACCGATGGCAACCAGCTATGACTATGTAGCAAATCTGAATACCAACTCCTTTTCCTTCGAGAAGATTGAGAAGGCGTAT
>JAERRP010000204.1 GCA_016735415.1 Desulfobacterales bacterium
GTTTTTTTTCGCCGGTCGGCGGAACCGACCCGCCAGATCGGAAATTTCCAAAAAACGGCCCACCTGCGGATAGCTTCCCCCTTGCGACACCGGCTGCGGTTTGAGGGTGGTTTCGGTGGATTTTTCCACCCACTGGTGCGCCCGACCGCCCTTCGTCATCTGACGCGCTGTGATTTCCCTTACCTGGTAGGCAAACTTTACATTCCCGCGACCCGGCGCGACCGGCCGGCCCAGAATGTGAATTTCATAGCGGACATCATCGTCGACATGGCCGCCGTTATCCGCACTTCGCCCAAACAGATAGGCATCCAACACTTTTTTCTTCATCCAGCCGTTCAGGTCCTTGATGATCTGACGGGCCTCGGGAATTGAGAACCCCAGTCCCGCCACCAGAAAACCGCCCAGATAAACGGTAAAAGCCTCGCGCGAACTGAACTGGCGTGCGTATCCCGACTGCAGGCCGCCCAGCGGGTCGGGCGGCAGAAACTCCCGGGCCCAGCGTTTCCAGCGGTTCAGGGGAATTCGCAGTTTACGGGACAATTCACGGCTGGAATAGTATCGCACCATTTTTTATATGTATAGTTGTATAATCAATAAGTCAACATGGTTTTTTCGCGTGACCCCTTGCAAACACTGGGTATGCGTATTATAAGGATAATTTCTTGTTACAATTGACACCAACAATCGATGCGAAAGAAAAAATGAATGGCGACGCAACCCCGACCCTGCCGGTGGCCGTTATCGGACTGGGATGCTTTTTCCCCCGGGCAACCGGCACCAACGCTTACTGGCACCTGCTCTATCACGGCCAGGACGCCATCACGGACGTCCCGGCTTCGCACTGGTCCCCGGAAGACTATTTCGATGAAGATCCCCACTGCCAGGACCACGTCTATTGCCGTCGCGGCGGCTTTCTCTCACCGATCCATTTCGATCCGACCGAATTCGGTATTCCGCCTTCCAATCTCGAATCGACCGACACGTCCCAGTTAATAAGCCTGATGGCTGCCAAAGCCGCCCTGGAATCCGCCGGTTACGGCAGCGAGTCCGATTTTGACCGCGACCACACGAGTGTGATTATAGGCGTGACTGGAACCCAGGAACTGGTCATCCCCTTAAGTTCGCGCCTGAGCTGGCCCAAGTGGAAGCGGGCCCTCGCGGACGCCCGGGTCGATCCGGCCAAAGCCCGTCAGGTCATGGCGGCGCTCTCGGATGAATACGTCGAGTGGCAGGAGAGCTCGTTTCCAGGCCTGCTGGGCAATGTGGTGGCCGGACGGATCTGCAACCGGCTTGATTTGAACGGAACCAACTGTGTCGTGGATGCGGCCTGTGCCAGTTCGATGAGCGCCATCAACCTGGCTTTGTTGGAACTTTATACGGGCCGCAGTCGCATGGTCGTGACCGGGGGGGTCGATACCCTGAACGACATCTTCATGCACATGTGTTTCGCCCGCACCCATATCCTTTCCCCCAGCGGCGATGCACGCCCCTTTTCCCAGGACGCCGACGGTACGGTTCTGGGCGAGGGCGTCGGCATCCTGGTTCTCAAACGTCTGGAGGATGCCGAAAAGGATGAAGACCGCATCCTGGCCGTCATCAAGGGAATCGGGTCCAGCAGCGACGGCAAGTCCCAGAGCATCTATTCCCCGCGGGCCGAAGGCCAGCTCAAGGCTTTACGCCGGGCATACGCCGCCGCCGAAGTCCTGCCGCAATCGGTCGACCTGATCGAAGCGCACGGCACCGGCACCCGCGTGGGGGACAAAATCGAAATCCAGGCCCTCAAGATGCTTTTCGAGGAGCATGGCGAAAATCGACACTGCGCCCTCGGATCCGTAAAATCCATGATCGGCCACACCAAAGCGGCCTCCGGGGCGGCGGGTCTCATAAAAGCCATTCTGGCCCTGCATCACAAGATTCTGCCGCCGACCCTTAAGGTCGAACGCCCGGACCCGGATATCGGACTGGACGACAGCCCGTTTTACCTCAATACCGCCGCACGCCCCTGGTTACGACGGGGGAAACAACCGCGCCGCGCCGGGGTCAGTGCGTTTGGTTTCGGCGGCAGTAATTTCCATATGGTGCTGGAAGAATTCCAACCCGAAAGAACCGAAGTGTCCTGGGATGGATCAATCGAAATCATCGCCCTGAGTGCAAATTCCCATGACGACCTCGTGAAAGCCTTCCAGAAAGTACGCCCGTCGCTGCAGGAAGAAAATTCAGTCAGTCTCCTGCCCTGGCGGGCCGCCGAGTACCGCCGCCGGTTCAATCCCGAAAAACCTTTCCGGCTGCTGATGATGCTGCAGCATGAGGAAAGCGATAACGGCCCCGCCTGGAATACGGACTCGGTTCTGGAAGAAACTGAGAAGGGGCTTAAACAAAGCGCCGACCAGCCCTTCTGGTTCGGCCGCGCCAGTTTTTACGGGCAGGGCCCGCTGCCCGGACCAGTGGCTTTTCTCTTCCCGGGACAGGGCAGCCAGTACCTTCAGATGGGCCGGGACTGGGTGGCCTGGTTTCCGGAAGCACTGGCAGCGCTGGAGCGCGCCGACAGCCACTTTCCCGGTTCGCCGCCGCTGAATGAACGCATCTATCCACGGACGGCGGATGGCCTCAGGTCGTCCCTCGAAGAAGCGCTGCGCGACACGGCCGTGGCCCAACCGGCCATCGGCGCCATCAGCGTGGCCATGGAAAAAGTTCTGCGGCGTTTCGGGGTCGCCCCCGAATTTACCGGCGGACACAGCTACGGCGAGTTGACCGCCCTTTTCAGCGCCGGATGGATTGACGAAGACACCCTTTTCGATCTTTCCGTCCTGCGGGGGCGTCTGATGGCCGCCGCCGGCGGACCGGACGGCGCCTCCGGCGGCACCATGATGGCCGTCAAGGCGCCGCTTGACAAACTGGAACAACTGGTGCGGGACGAAGGCCTGGATGTCATTCTGGCCAATCGTAACAGCCCCGGCCAGGGTGTTCTTTCGGGCCCGGTCGAGGGCATCGACAAAGCGGAAGCCGCCTGCCGGGCCAAAAAATTCCGCACGGTCAGATTACCGGTATCGGCCGCTTTTCACACCACCCTGATGCAAGCGGCCCAGGCGCCTTTTGCCGCCGCCCTGCGAAACGTCGATTTCAAACCCGGTCACGTTCGTGTGCATGCCAATACCACCGGCAAGCCCTATCCGGCCGATCCCGATCAGATCAAAACCATTCTCCGCGACCATCTACTCAATCCCGTCAATTTCGTCGATGAAATCAAAACCCTCCCCCGGGCCGGCTGCGGGATTTTTATCGAGGTCGGTCCAAAAACGGTTTTGCCCGG
>JAERRP010000357.1 GCA_016735415.1 Desulfobacterales bacterium
AGGCCGATGCGGCCCGAAGCCGCTACGTTTTGCGGGTCGAATTTTCGTCAACTGTGGCCGAAGATGTGCAGCGGCGTTTTCTCCGGCATGTGGATCAGGAGCTGAAATCCGTCAATATCGAATATAAAGCCAAACGCGATTCCATGCGCCTTAAGGCGCCGGTGCTGCATGTCATGAAGGAGGGCTGGTATGAACGCGGCCGCCGTCAGCAGGTGGAAAGCGGCATGCGCGCTTTCCAGGCCAAGACGCAGCTTTTGAGCCCGGACAAGATCGTCACCCAGAAAATCCGGGCCGATATCGCGGCCATTGTCGAGCTCGAGGAATAAAACGCGATGGCCTCATCACGGTCAGCCCTCCTTCGAACCGATTCCCTGCGGAGCGCATCCCTCCTGACACCCCGCCAGGCGATCGAATTCTCACGCCGCCGGCTGGCCCTGGCCGCCATCGTCGCCGTGATCGTGGTGGCTGCCGCCGGGTTGTGGTCGCATCACGCCGTCATGGAATCCGTCGAGGACCTGCTCACCGTCAACCTGGCGGCCAACCTCAATGCCAGTACCAATGCCCTCACGATCTGGATCGAAAACGAACTGGCCTTTGTGCGTTCCTGGGCGGAAGAAAAACAGCTGCGCCGGCTGACCGAGGCCGGCCGGCGTTCCGGGGCAAAGGCCACGGATGCCACCCTGCTGAAAGTTCAGAATCTCCTGGCTTCAGTCCTCAAGGAAAGCGAGGTTCAGGGATGGGTGGTGGTTGATGCCGGCGGCCGCATCCTTTTCGCGAGCAGGCACATCCCCTTTCACGGTATGCAAATTTCGGCCGGGCTGAAGCGGCATCTCGACCCGGCCTTGAGGGGGCAGCTTGTCTTTGTGCCCCCGATTCTGAAAAACGATTTGATCGAAGGGCTCGCGGCCCCTTCGGATGAAACCGTACTCCTGACCGCGGCACCAATTCGGAATACGGGCGGGCAGGTTATCGCCGCGCTGGTTTTTGCGATCCGGCCGGATGGCCACTTCACGCGCATTTTGTCGGCCAGTCGCATGGGCGCCGATGGCGACACTTATGCCTTCAACCGCAAGGGTTACCTTATCTCCGACAGCCGGTTCGAAACGCAGCTCCAGTCGATCGGCCTGGTCCCGGAACAACCCGAGGCCCGGTCGATTCTGCGGGTTTTAATCCGCGATCCCGGCGGTAATCTCACCGCCGGGTTCAAACCGGCCGGGCCGCCGGACGGCTGGGCCCCGACCCGCATGCTGAAATCCGCTCTGGAGGGCCAATCGGGGATCGACCTGTCCGGCTATCGTGATTATCGCGGGGTGACCGTGGTGGGGGCCTGGCGCTGGCTGCCGGACTACGATTTCGGCATCGCCATTGAAGTGCCCCGGAATAAGGTCCAGCGCATCCAGCGTCCCATTCGCCTGGCCTTCCTGGGGCTCATGGGGCTGGTGGTCGTGCTGGCCGGATTGATTCTCTTTTCCACCTTGATGATGTCGCGTCTGCAGCAGAGCCTTGATGAGATCAAACAGGTCGGGCACTATACCATCCAGGAAAAGATCGGCGAGGGCGGCATGGGCAAGGTGTTCAAAGCCACCCACGCCCTGTTGAAACGTCCTACGGCGATCAAATTTCTCAAGCCCGACGCGCTCACCCCCGACAGCCTTGAGCGTTTCGAAAGAGAAGTTCAGATCACCAGCCGTCTGACCCATCCCAATACGATTGAAGTCTATGACTACGGGCGCACCGCCCAAGGGGTTTTTTACTATGCCATGGAGTACCTGCCGGGCATCGGCCTGGACGCCCTGATCGCCCTTGAAGGCGCCATCCCCCCGGCCCGGTCGATCCATATCCTTCGGCACATCTGCTTCTCCCTGGAGGAAGCCCACGGGATGGGCCTGATTCATCGCGATATCAAGCCCCCCAACGTCATGCTGTGCGAACGCGGCGGCCGCTATGATGCCGTCAAGGTGCTCGATTTCGGCCTGGTCAAGGACGTGGAAAACCAGGATACCCGGATGACCGCCATGCACGAGGTGGTCGGAACACCGGCTTATGTGGCCCCGGAAAGACTGACGGATCCCGCGCAGGTCGATCAGCGCGCCGATATTTACTCCCTGGGCGCCGTGGGCTTCAACCTGCTGACCGGGGCGGATGTCTTCGAAGGCGCCAATGCGGTCGAGATCTGCTACCATGTCATGAAAACCCCGCCGCCGCGCGCGTCCGAACGCTCGACCCGGGCCATCCCGCCCGCCCTCGACCAGCTTGTCGACGACTGCCTGGCAAAAGATCCGAACGACCGGCCCGCCGATGTGAAACAGATCCTTGCGGTTCTGGATTCAATCGAAGGGCTGCCTCCCTGGCAGCAGGCGGAGGCTCAGAGATGGTGGGCGCAGAACGAGGGCCGGATATGATTGCAATTTTACGGGGAAAGAAGAAACGGTCGGTATAAAAAGGGAAAAAATTATGAGATACGCGCACACCAATATTGTCGCCCGCGACTGGAAAAAATTATCAAATTTTTACATTAATATTTTTGGCTGCGCCGTAAAACCACCCGAAAGAAAACTATCAGGCGATTGGTTAGATCAAGCGACAGGTTTAGCTAAAGCTGAATTGGAGGGCGTTCATTTATTACTGCCGGGGCATGGGGATAGTGGTCCTACCTTAGAAATATTCTCATATAAGGATACGCATGTGTGCGGGCCATTGATGGCAAACTATACCGGTTTTACCCATATTGCCTTCGAAGTCGAAGATGTTGAAAGAACATTAAGCCAGGCGCTAAAAAGGGGTGCCACTAAATTAGGGGAAATTACCGATAAAATTATTGATGGCATCGGGGTGTTGAAATTCCTTTATTTTAGAGACCCTGAGGGCAATATTGTTGAAATCCAATCCTGGGGGAAATAAGGGCCGCGGCGCTTGTCCTCCTGCTGGTGAAGGCGCAAGGTTTGTCTTTAGCCGAGTATGCTCGTCAAATGGGTGTATCGATTTCAGGCAAAACATTTCCTGCCCGGGTTTGGTTCGCAAGGGCAGGCAGGAGAGATACAGGAGGGTCAGCATGAAGAAAATCGTGGAGTGTGTGCCCAATTTTTCCGAAGGCCGGGACCCTGACGTCATCGAGGCCATCGCCAGGGCTATTCGCGATACGGACGGCTGTACCCTGCTGGATGTGGATTTCGGGGCATCCACGCACCGCACGGTTTACACTTTCGTGGGCGATCCGGAAGCGGTGATCGAGGGTGCCCTGGCCTCGGCCCGCGTGGCCAGGGATCGCATCGACATGCGCCGCCACAAGGGCCAGCACCCCCGTTTGGGTGCCATGGATGTCTGTCCGTTTATCCCGGTGGCCGGGGTCAGCATGGAAGAATGTGCCGAAATCGCCCGGGAATTCGGGCGCCGCGCGGCCGAAGAATTGAACGTGCCCTTTTTTTTATACGAGGAAGCCGCGGCGCACGACTACCGCAAAAATCTTCCGGACATTCGCCAGGGCGAATACGAGGGCCTGGCCGAGAAGCTACAGGACCCGAAGTGGAAACCGGATTTCGGTCCGGCCGTATTCGTGCCCGCCTGGGGCGCCACCGCCACCGGGGCCCGCAGGTTTCTGATTGCCTATAACGTGAATATCCTGGGCACGTCCAACCAGGCTCACCGCATTGCCCTGAACCTGCGCGAAGCGGGGCGCGGCGAAGACGAACCCGGACGCCTCAAGGACGTCAAGGGGATGGGGTGGTACGTGGACGAATACAATCTGGCCCAGGTCACCGTAAACCTGAACAACTACGAGGTTACGCCGATCCATGTGCTGTTCGAGGCGGTCAAAAAAGATGCGGCCGAGTTGAACGTGGGCGTGGCCGGCTCGGAGATCGTGGGCATCGTGCCGCTGGCCGCTATTCTCATGGCCGCCGACGACTACATCCAAAAGGAAAACCTCTTCATCCTCGAAGAAGATCAGAAGATCCGTCTGGTCGTCGATCGCCTGGGCCTCAACTCGGTGGCGCCCTTCAACCCTAAAGAGAAGATCATCGAGTACATCGTGGCCGAAGAACCCGAGGAACCCCTGGCGAACCTTTCGGTGCGGGGTTTCATCGAAGAAGTGGCGGCCCGCTCTTCGGCCCCGGGCGGCGGCTCGGTCTCGGCGGTGCTGGCGGCTCTGGGAACGGGCCTGGGGTCCATGGTGGGCAAGCTGACTTTCGGGGTCCGCAAATTCGAGGATCTGGACCGGAAGATGCGCGCCGTCATTCCGCCGCTGCATACGCTCACCAGGGCGCTGATCCCCATGATCGATGCGGACACCAACGCCTTTAAAGACTATATGGAGGGGCTTCGTATGCCCCGGGATACCGAGGCCCGGCGGGCCGCCCGAACCGCCAGGATGCAGGCAGGCTTGAAGACCGCCATCCGGGTGCCCCTGACAACCATGCAACTTGGTGATCAGGCCTGGGAGGCCATGTGCGAGGTGGCCCGCTACGGCAATATCGCCTCCCGGTCCGATGTACAGGTGGGTGCGCGCTCCCTGGAAACGGGCATCTGGGGCGCTTACCAGAATGTCCTCATCAATATGGAGGGTATCCGGGATGAGGCCTTCCGAAAAAAAATTCTCACCGAAGCCGAGGCCATGATGACCCGGGCCGAAGTTAAAAGGGCCGAGGTGCTCGGGCTCCTCGAGGCACGCTCAGAATGAACAAAGCCTACTACGCCCGGAAGCTCAACGCCCATCGCCTCGATCGGGTGTATGCGATTGCCGGGCCCCGGGTGCGGCAATACCTTCAGGCCGAGATCGACCATTTAATCGACGTGATACGGTCGGGGGACCGGGTGCTGGAACTGGGGTGCGGAACCGGCCGGATACTGGCCTCCCTGGCGCGCACGGCCGGCCGGGGCTGGGGGGTGGATAATGCCGCTGCAAGCATCATGCTGGCCCGGACGGCGCACTCTGGGCTGCATTGGGCCGTGATGGATGTGGCCAATCTGGGGTTTAAGGCCAGAAGCTTCGATGTGGTGGTCGCTGTGCAGAATTTCATCAGTGCCAGTAAAGTGCCGCCCGAAGAACTGCTGGGCGAATGCCTGCGGGTGACCCGCCCCGGCGGGCGGATTCTTCTCTCCAGCTATGCCGAACAGTTCTGGCCCCATCGTCTGGCCTGGTTCCGGGATCAGGCCCGGGAAGGCTTGTTGGGGGCCATCGACGAAGATGCCACCGGAAACGGCGTGATCGTAGGAAAAGACGGCTTCCGGGCCACGACCTTCAGCCCCGGGGACTTTGCGAATCTGGCAACGGCGGCGGGTGTGGCGGCGCAAGTCTATGAAGTGGATGGATCCAGTGTGATCTGCCGGATCGATATCGGCTAAGGGTTCGGGTCTAAACCCTGACATGGCGGCGTTTATTATTTTAGAAGAACCACATTTTTTAGCTTCAACCTACGGGAAGCTTTAATTCATGGCCTGATCCGTAGGTTCAGGAGAGGATCGGGTTAACCACTGAAACAGGCTAAGGGCGCGCGCAAAAATAACTTCATATTTTAAGCGCCGATGCATCCCGCCCGGCGGCGTTGTGAAAGCTCGGAATAGGCCAGCTATTCCTGCGCTTTC
>JAERRP010000221.1 GCA_016735415.1 Desulfobacterales bacterium
GAGTTGAATTTTGAAGATGAAGCATTAAAAAAGATTGAAAGTTAAAGCCGAAATCCAGCCCGATCAACAGCAAAAAGGCGGCCGTTATCCAGATCAGGCCGGTCAGGTCTTTTTGCCGCAGGGTCTGCAGGGCGTCGGGGGGCAGGCGTTTCAGGTCGCGCCAGGCGATGCGCGCCGTTGGGCCCTCCATGTGGAACAACTCGGGATGGTGCCTCACGATGCGACGGACCGCCGGGTTCCCGGCATCAACCGTCAGGAAACGTTCCTGGGCCGGCCCTGTGGTGGCGGGTCCGGGTTCCGTGGCGACCGGCACGATATAGCGGTCGATGGCCGTTTTGGTCAGGTAGGGCAGGGCCAGGTCCATGAGGGTCAGCGTAACGACGATACCCACGGATACCGACAGCCAGAGCCGGTAAGGGGCCAGAAAGGGCAGCATACGCTTCATAAGCCGCAGGTCGTAACGCTTGTCCAGATGCCCTTCTTCGAAATACCCCGGGTCATGCTGCATCGCGTTCCTCCCGGAAGGCCTGCCGCCGCCAGACATCGGCGTAATAGCCCGGCTGCTGAATTAGTTCGGCGTGGCGTCCGGCGGCGATCACCCGCCCCTGGTCGATGACGACGATCCGGTCGCTGTGGCGCAGGGCCGACAGGCGCTGGGAGACCATCAACAGCGTACGCCGGCCCTGAAGCGCCCGGAGGGCCGCGATGATTTTCCCGGCCGTGGCCGTATCGACCTGGCTGACGGGGTCGTCCAGCAGCAGGAAGGGGCTTTCGGACAGGAGGGCGCGGGCGATGACGATGCGCTGTTTCTGCCCCCCCGACAGGATAGTGCCCTTTTCACCGACCGGCGTTTCCAGACCCTGGGGAAACAGGGCCAGGGTTTCCGTCAGGGCGGCCTGGTCCACCGCCCGGGCCAGTTGGTCTTCCGATACGGGGCGGCCCAGGGTGATGTTTTCGCGCACGCTGGTGGCAAAGAGAAAGGGTTCCTGGGGCACGAAGGTCACGAGCCGGCGCAGTTTGGCCAGGCGGATCGTGCGCAGATCGATACCGTTGATGCGAATTGCCCCCGCCACCGGATCGTAGAGGCGGGGGATCAGTTGCAGAAGGGTCGTCTTGCCCCCGCCGGGGGGGCCGGTCAGGCCGATGGTTTCACCTGGGGATACCGTGAGCGTCACGCCCGCCAGGGCCGGGACCGCATTCTCTTTTTCCGAACGGCCGGCGTAATGGAAGCGGAGGGCATCCAGTTCCAGACCATAGGGCGGCTGCAGGTCTTCCCGTGCGTCAGGGGGATCGGTGACCCGGGGTTCGGTTTCCAGGATGATCTGGAGGCGATCGAGGGAGGCCCGGCCGCGTTGAATCAGGTTGGTCACCCAGCCCATGGCCATCATGGGCCAGGTCAGCAGGCCGAGATAGCTGATAAAGGCCACGAAATCTCCCGGGGTGATGGTCTGCAGGATGGTGAAGCGCCCGCCGACCAGCAGGACAACCGCCATGCTCAAATTGGTCAGGAGCAGCATCATGGGCATGAAGGTCCCGGTGATTTTGGCCAGCTCGATATTATGGCGGACATAGCGGCGGGAGGCCGCCGTAACCGCCCGCGTGGACTGGGCCTGCCAGGCATAGGCCTTGACGATGCGGATGCCGGCCAGTCGTTCGCGCACGACTTCCGTCAGGTCGGAGAAGGCCTGTTGGACTTTCTGGTAGCGCCGGTGCATCTGACGGCTGAAAAAGCGGGTGCCGAGCACGATCAGCGGCGCCGGGATCAGCACCAGCAGGGTCAGGCGCAAGTCGATATAGGCCATAAAGCCCACGGCGGCGGCGCCCAGCACGACGGCGTCGTTCAGGGCCACCATGCCCATGCCGGTGGCCATGCGGATCTGGTTGATATCGTTGGTGGCGTGCGCCATGAGGTCGCCCGTGGCGGTTTGATCGAAGTAGGCCGGGGACAGGGCCTGGAGGTGGGCGAAGAGCCGATTGCGCAGGGCTTCCTCCACACGCCGCGAGGTGCCCAGCAGATTCCGGCGCCAGACGTAGCGGAACCCGCCGATCAGCAGACCGACGCCGATGATGGCGGCCGCGTAGCGCCAGAGTGCGAGGGGCTCCGCCTGGAAGAGGGTCAGCTCGTCCACTACCCTTTTGATGATGCGGGGAATGATCAACTGAAGAATATCGACAATGATCAGGCTGAGCAGGCCGATGATAATCTTGGTGCGGTTGGCGGCAATGGTCGGTTTGATCAGGTACAGGGATTTCAATCGCATGGGTGACAATAAGTCTGTTCCGATCAGCGGTCAAATCGCCGGCCGTCCTTCCCAACCGTTGATTTCCGCGGGCCGCCGCGCCCCGGTCCGGCAGGCTCCCGGGGCCGGTGGCGGGCTTTTTTTGGACACCCCATGAAATCAATATAATTTTTATCCGGCCTGCGGTCTTGTCAGAATTGACTTATCCGAATCGGATTGATAATTTAGGCCGCTATGGAACTGGGAAGTGTTATTGAATACATCGATAAGCAGCGAATGCTGTGCGCCGTCGTGCTGGCGGTTAAAAAGCAGAAGCTTCATCTGCTGACCGAAAACAACCGTGAAGTCAGTCTCTCACCGGGGCGTATCTCGCATCACAGCCGCACCCGTCTCGATATGACCCTGGGCCGCGATCGCATGGTGGATATGCTCAAATCACTGGCGCTACGACGCAACGGCCTGCGGCGCCAGATCGATCTGCGTGAGCTGTGGGAAGTGCTCAACAGCGAGCAGGAGTGGATCGACCTGCCGACCATGACCGCTTTTTGCTTCCCCGACGACCCCGGCAGCGATCATGAATCTGCCGTGGTCCGCGCCTTTTTTGAAAACCGCCGCTATTTCAAATTCAACCACGACGGCTTTTTTCCCCATTCCGAGGCCGAGGTGGAAAGGCTGATCGCCCGCGAAAAAGAGGAGGCCCGCCGCAGAGAACTGATCGAGACCGGGGGCGCCTGGTTGAAACAGGTCCTGGAAGGACCACCACCGGCCGCTGATGCCGTCGGCCCGAAGAATCGCGACACGCTTTTCCGGATTTTACGTGACTATTGCATCTTCGGCAAAGAGAGTCCCCGGCACGCCCTGGGCAAGGCGATCTGTGCCCGGGCCGGCGTCGGTATGTCCGACCGGCTTTTTACCGCCTTGGTCCAGGCCGGGGTCATGGCGGCTGACGAAAACACCGACCTGATCCGCGAGGCCATTCCCGTGCGCTTCCCGGACGAAGTCACGGCCGCGGCCGAAGCGATGGCCGCCAATGTCCCGGCGACCACGGGCCTGCCCGGACGGCGGGATCTGACCCATCTGGATTTAATGACCATCGACGGCCAGTCCACCTTGGATTTCGACGATGCCATCAGTATTCAGGACTTCGGCGATCATTATCTGATCGGGGTGCACATCGTGGACGTGGCGCACTTCGTGGCCAAGGGCGATCCCATCGACAAAGAATCCCTGCGACGCGGCAGCTCCATCTACATGCCCGACCAGAAAATTTCCATGTTGCCGCCGGCCCTGGCCGAGGGGCTCTGCAGCCTCAAGGAAGGCGCACTGCGCCCCGCCATTTCAACCCTGATCAAGGTCAACCGGTTCGGCAATATCATGTCCTACGACGTATTGGCCAGCATGGTGCGGATACGCCACCAGCGGACCTATTATGATGTCAACCTGTTGAGCGAAGAAGATCCGGATATTATCCGGCTGAAGGAAATTGCGGCCCGCTTCCGGGAGCAGCGGCTGGATCAGGGCGCTGTCCAGATCTCACTGCCGGACGTCAACATCTGGCTGGATGAAAACGGCCAGGTCGGTGTCAGCAGGATCAACCGGGAGAGCCCGGCGCGCATACTGGTGACTGAACTGATGATTATGGCCAACTGGCTGACGGCCCGTTTTCTGCGGGACAACGCCATGCCGGCCGTCTTTCGCGCGCAGCCCGATCCCAAAAGCCGTCTCTACCAGCGCAACGAAGGCACCCTGTTTCAGAACTGGATGCAGCGCCGGCTGTTGAGCCGTTTTGTCCTGGATACCCAGAGCAGCCGGCATTCCGGCCTGGGGCTCGACGCTTACGTGACGGCCACCAGCCCCATCCGTAAATACTTCGATCTGGTCAC
>JAERRP010000622.1 GCA_016735415.1 Desulfobacterales bacterium
GTCAGGTCCGTCCGCAGGGCCAGGTGCGCCATGCCGATCACCGCGTTCATGGGCGTTCGGATCTCGTGACTCATATTGGCCAGAAAATTACCTTTGGCCTGGCTGGCCTCGTCCGCCGCCTGCTTGGCGGCCAGCAGGTCTTTTTCCATCTGTTTGCGGTCGGTGATATCCTGCTTGACGGCCACGAAATGGGTGATTTCGCCCGCATCGCTGCGGATGGGGGAGATGGAGGCACTTTCCCAGTACTCCTCGCCGTTCTTTTTGCGGTTCAGGAAGTCACCCCGCCAGATCTGCCCCGCACAGATTGTGTCCCACAGGTTCCGGTAGAAAGCACGGGGCAGGTTGCCGGATTTCAACAAGCGCGGATTCTGACCGATGGCCTCGGCCGCCGAATACCCGGTGACGTTGCAGAAAGTGGCGTTGACGTATTCAATCGAACCGCTGCGATCGGTAATGACGACGGAGGCCGGACTGTTGGCGGTGGCACTGGAAAGTTTGCGCAGCTCAATCTGGGCGCGCTTGTGTTCGGTAATGTCGACCATCGAACCGGCCATGCGGACGGCCTGGCCGGTGTCATCCCAGAGAGCCTGGCCGGTGGAATGAAACCAGCGGTATTCGCCGGATTTGCAGCGCAGGCGATATTCGAAATCGTAGGGTCTCCTATTCTCCAGATGGTTTCGGCGGGCGCTGGCAACGCTGTCGCTGTCGTCCGGGTGCAGGCGCTCTTCCCAGTCGGTATAAGACAATTCGATTTCATCGCTGTCATAGCCGAGCAATTCCTTATAGCGATCGGAAAACCAGGCCTTACCGGCCAGCGGTTTGACGTCCCAGAGGCCTGCATTGGCGCCGCGCACGGCCAGGGCAAAGCGCTCTTCGCTTTCCGCCAGCGCGGCCGTTCGTTCGCGCACCCGCGCCTCGAGTTCGTCACGCGACCGGGCCAGGGTCCGGTTGGTTTTTTCGCCCATGAACACGGCAAACCCAAGCGAAGCCAGGGCCAGCAGCATGGTTACACCCAGAACGGTCAGGATTACGGCCCGCGCCGTAAAGTAAGGACTCAAGGCTTCGCGGGCATCGATTTCCGAGGCCAGCCCCATCTCGAGTTTGCTGTTCCAGAGCCAGGCACCGCAAACGGTAACCCCCCGGTAGTTGCGGTAGCCCCCCACATGCACCCCGGCCCGTCCCTGGGTGGCCTGTTCGGCCATATGGGTCAGCGGCATCTGGTAACGCGGGAGGGATGGCCGGTAGCCTTTCTGCATATTGCCACCTGGATCCCGGATGGTCAGGGACAGCATGCCCTTTTCATCCTTGTCGATCAGACCGATTTTAATCAGGTTTTCGTCAAACCGGCTTTCGGAGAGCAGCTTGCCGTATTTGTTGAAGGCATAGGTCTCGCCGGTTTGACCGATCCGGCCAAACTGAATCAAACGGGTAAAATCCTGATGGGGATCGATGCGCTGGGCCACCACGGCAATGACCCGGCCGTGCCGATTTTTGACGGGGGCCATAAAAAACATGGTCGGTACGACACCGGGCTTATCGTCCGAGGCGGTCAGGGTTACATCGGAGCGAATCGGCGGCACCACGACGGTTTCTCCCTGAAACGCACGGCTGATCAGATCGAGACGCTGCACGGATATCAGGTTCCAGTCGCCGACATTGTCGTCGCGCATGGAGGCGATGCTGATATAATCCGGCGCGATCACGAAAAATCCGATTTTACCGAATCGATTGCCCTGGTGTTCAAAGAATTCTCGCAAACCATCGAGGGCCGGGCTTTCGAGCAAATCCTCCACGGTACGCGGAACGGCCAGCTGGCGCTGGACCAGCTCGACCAGGCGCGGATCCCGGGCCACCCGCCTGATATAGAACTTGCGAATATCGACCCAGAGGTTGAGGGATTCCTGGGTAGTCTGTAAAACGGTCTGCAGGGCTTCCCCAACATCCGTCTGGATTCGCGTTTTGACGCGACCGAGGGCAATAACCGCCAGGATGACCACCAGAACGATCAGCGATCCGGCCAGCATCAGAAAGACACTCGGCTTTTGCACCATCCCCCGCTGATCCATACCTTTTACTCCTCTGCGCATTGATGTCCGCTGTTCAATGGGTCTGGCCCTCGTCAATAGAAAGCAAGGGCGGCTTCGGTTCCGGGCAAGGCCGCAGTGATTTGACGCCCGCAGGCGTAGCCGGCTACGTCGAGGACCGGCAAAGAGCGAGAACGCCGCCCGGGGCCGAAAGATGCCCTTTCGGGAGGGTCACTCCCCGTGGAGTTCATCCACCAGCCCCCCAACCCCATCCAGATCAAAATCGTCGGCCAGCCGGGCAAGACGCCGGCTCAAGGGCCGGCAGTCGTCCGACCGGCTCGCCAGTTCATCGGCAATGACGTTCAGCGCCCCCACATCGCCGATATCCACCGCCTCACGGATGCGGCCCGCGATTTCTCTGCGGATATCGGCGGGAATCACGGTGATGACATCGCCGTCAGGCGCCTGCGCGTTATCCTCCGGCGGCAAGCCCAGCATCCGGATGGTCGTTTGAATTTCTTCGAGACTTTCTGCCAGACGGGTTAAAACCGAATTCAGCCGGTCGGTTTCCGGCATTGCGGCCGCGCCCTTGACCAAGTTTTCCACTTCCAGGGCCGCCGTCTGGACTCGAACGGCGGCCAGATTGCCGGCGGTTCCTTTCAGGTTGTGTACCAGATGATGGGCCTGATCCAGATCTCCGGCCGTCAGGGCCTGGCGAAGTTCATCGGTGACGCCGCGGCTCCTGGCGGCAAAATCGAGAATCAGTTTGCGGTACAGCCGCCGGTTGCCCTGCAGGCGCCTGAGGCCCGCGGCCAGATCGAAACCCGGCAGACGATCCGGCAGTTCATCGGTGGCCGGCGGCACTTTTACTTCCGACGCCGGCGTTGCCGGTCTGGCGGCGGCCGGCTTGAGCGGCCCGATCCATTGTTCCAGGGCCCCGAAAAGCTGCTCCGGATCGATGGGCTTGGTCACGTGATCGTTCATCCCGGCCGCCAGGCTTTTCTCGGCATCGCCGGCCATGGCATTCGCCGTCATGGCGATAATCGGCAACTCCCGGAAACGCGGGTCCTTGCGGACTTCACGCGTGGCCGCGTGGCCGTCCATCACCGGCATCTGTACGTCCATGAGCACGGCATCAAAATCTCCGGCCCTTACGGCTTCCACCCCTTCCTGCCCGTTATCCGCCAGTGTGACCACCAGCCCGGCGCCTTCCAGGATCTCTTGGGCCACCTGCTGGTTGATTTCATTGTCTTCCACCAGCAGAATCCGGGCCCCCGCAATGCGCGCCAGCCCCGCAGTCGCATCTTCCGGCTCCGATCCGGAAACAGCTTTCCGTTGGGTATCTTTCCCAAAAGCCTGCATGATGGTGTCGAAAAGCACGGACGGGTTCACCGGTTTGATCAGATAGCCTTCCAGGCCGATCTCGTCGGACAGGCGCATGATCTCTTCGCGTCCGTAAGCCGTCGCCATGATGATGGCCGGGACCCGTGGCAGCCCCCGGTGTGCCCTGATCCGACGGGAGGCCTCGATGCCGTCCATGCCCGGCATCTTCCAGTCCATGATCACCAGTTCGAAGGGCGCATCCACCGGCGCATCCGCCAGTGCGCTCAACCCCTCCTGCCCGGAAGCGACCAGGGTGACGTGGAAAGAGAACGACTCCAGCATGTCTTTGAAAATGTTGCGGGAGGTCGCGTTGTCGTCCACCACCAGCACCTTCATCCCCCGCAGATCCATATGCGGCACGAACTGCCTGCGGGCTTTTTCGGCCCCCAGTTTAAAACAGGCCGTAAAGATAAACCGGCTGCCCTGGCCCGGCTCGCTCTCCACCCGGATATCGCCGCCCATCATGCTCACCAGCTTCTTGCTGATGGCCAGCCCCAGACCGGTACCGCCGTATTTGCGCGTGGTGGAAGTGTCCGCCTGGGAAAAGGATTGAAAAAGCTTGCGGCGCTGCGCGGCGCTCAGCCCGATGCCCGTGTCGCTCACGGTAAAGCGCAGAGTCACCCGATCATCCTCCCGGGATTCGAGCACAGTCGACACCACAATCTCACCACTCTCGGTGAACTTGACCGCGTTGTTGGACAAATTGATCAGGACCTGGCCCAGACGCAGGGGGTCACCCACCAGAAAGCGCGGCACGTCGATACCCGTGGAAAACAAAACCTCCAGATCCTTCTTCTCGCGCGCCTTGACCGTCACCAGGTTGCCCAGGTTCTCCAGAACATCTTCCAGATTGAAATCCACGGCCTCGATGTCCAGCTTGCCGGCCTCGATCTTGGAGAAGTCCAGGATGTCGTTGATGATCCCCAGAAGTGAATTGGCCGAATACTGGATCTTGCTCAGATAATCCCGCTGTTTGACCGTCAGGTCCGTCCGCAGGGCCAGGTGCGCCATGCCGATCACCGCGTTCATGGGCGTTCGGATCTC
>JAERRP010000401.1 GCA_016735415.1 Desulfobacterales bacterium
ACGCACAGTATCGAAATACTAGTGCGCCTGATGGAATTTTATTGAGTGCGTCCGAAAGTAAAATCTATGTTGCCGATTTTTTAGGGAACGGCGTTCATTCAGTAGATATGAATGGAAAGGTACAAACCTTACATAAAAATGGAGATACCAATGGCGCCAATGGGTTGCTGGATGAACCTTGTGAGGTGATCGTGCGAGGTAATGAGCTAATCATTGTGAATATGGATATGCCTTTTGAAAATCCTCATTTGGTCAATACTAAAATCGATAAGCCATATACGTTGTCAGTTATTCGATTATTCCAATAATTGCTAACAAATACACGAAGATGGATTTCCTGGATTGCCCTTTGCTCCGTCCGAAAAACTCTTATGCTATCCGATAGGGCAACAATCAATTTAGGTGGAGGTCAATTTTTTGGAAAAAATATTATTGATCAACGAGGAGTATAAATTTTGGAAAACTCCGAAGGGATGGCGAATAAGTCGTCGCCTACTGCGCACCGATTAACAACATTAACTGTATCGAGGGAATATTATGGCAAAATTATTCGAAACCACGACGATCAACGGCATGACGTTGCAAAACCACCTCGTGCGTTCAGCCACTTGGGAAGGGATGTGCGAACAGAACGGCAAGCCCACGGAAAAAGTGGTTAGCGTTTACCGGGAACTGACAAAAGGTGGTACCGGCCTGATTATTACGGGTTATGCCTTCGTTCGGCCGGAGGGGAAGCAGTTGCCCGGCCAAATGGGCATCCATACCGATGCGTTCGCAGGTGATTATGAAAATTTGACCGCTGCGGTGCACGATGCCGGCGGCAAAGTTGCCCTTCAGATAGTCCATGCCGGTGGCGAGACCGATGCTGACACAGCCGGCCGGCAGCCCCTGGCCCCGTCAGCCGTGAAGGTTGACCAGTTTCCGGAAACGCCGGTCGAACTCTCGAAAGATGAAATCAGTGACATTGTTGCGGCCTTTGGAAAAGGGGCGCAGCGGTCCAAAGCCTGGGGATTTGATGCCGTCCAACTGCATGGCGCCCATGGCTTTCTTATCAACCAGTTTCTTTCTCCGCTCACCAACCGCCGAACGGATGAATATGGCGGAAATGTGGAAAATCGCTGCCGGTTTATGCTTGAAGCATACGACAAAGTACGGGAGACGATCGGCGCCGATTATCCCGTGCTTATCAAGCTGAACGCCGCAGATTACGTGGACGGTGGGCTGGAAATTGATGATGCGCTTTATGCTGCAAGAAAACTGTCCGGAGCGGGGATCGATGCCATTGAGATCTCCACCGGCACCCCGGCCTCCGGCGAGAAAGGTCCGGTGCGTGGCAAAATCAACAAACCGGAAAGGGAGGCCTATAACCTGGATCTGGCTCGCAAAATCAAGACGGCGGTCGGCTGTCCGGGGATGGTGGTGGGGGGATTCCGGTCCTATGCGGTTGCCGAAAAAGCAATCGGGGATGACGGTATGGATTTCGTTTCGATGGCCCGACCGTTGATCCGGGAACCAGACTTGCCCAACCGTTGGCTGCAGGGTGACCGCAGCCCGGCCAGGTGTATCTCCTGCAACAAATGCTTTACGGCCGGTATCGAGAAGGGCGGCATTTATTGTGTGGTCGAGAAAAAAGAGCGCGAAAAAGCTGCAAATAAATGAAAATCAAAAAGCGAAGTGGACTAATAGTCGCCGTTGTTTTTATCGCTATTGCAGCTATCGCCTCATTTGTCCTCGTACAAGTTAAAGATCGAACCTATTTTCATAGCCCTCCCTACTCACCCAAACAGGACAAAGACTCAACCGTATTGGTTGTCTACTATTCCCGTTCGGGGAACACGGAAGCAATGGCCCGGGAAGTCGCACGCACGTTCAATGCCGACATCGTAAAGATTGAAGCGGAAAGATACCCTCTGGACTATCAGGGTTGGCGCAACGCCGGCAACGACGCCGATGACAAAGTAACGATGGTTCAAATAACGCCGGAAATTGTTGATATGGAAAAATATCGACTGGTGTTTATTGGTTCCCCGATCTGGGGGTATCGTCCGGCGCCACCCTTATGGACTTTCGTTGAAAAGAACGACTTCCAAGAAAAGAATGTGATTTTGTTTAATACTTTCAACAGCCGCTTTAAATCCGGGGAGATCGAGAAATTTCGAGGAGCGCTAGCAAAAAAAGGGGGTAAATTAATCGATCATATTTTTATCAGACGCGGTCGTGTTTATTATCAAAAAAGTGGAGAACAACTATTAGAGGAATCCCGGGAAATAATAAAAGAAAAAATGGAGGAATGGGTGAATACGCAGTGAAGCTTAATATTCGATATCTTCGCGATCATAAACGGACATGATGGTACCGACCATCGTTGCCACTAATTTTTCAAATTATACTTTTTGATTAATGCATATAAAAGTGATCTTGAAACGCCCATTTGTTTGGCGCTTCTGGATTTATTCCAGTCATTAGCTATCAGTGTGGATTCAATGAGCCTTTTTTCAACGTCATCCTTTGATGTCTTGATGATGTTAAGATTTTTGTCGTTCGAAGATGGGTCAGCCTTAAATTTCCAGTTCGCTATCAGATAATCCGGTAAATCATCGACCAGGATCATTTTTTTGTTGCCCACCTGCATCGCTCTTTCCATTACATTTCGCAGCTCTCGGATATTGCCAGGCCACATCCATTTCAAAAAAATATTCATTACTTCACGATCAATTTCCTCGACATTAAAACCATATTCTTTATTCAAAGATTTAAGAAAATGCTGGGTTAGAGGCTGGATATCCTCAGTCTTGTGTCTTAACGGGGATAGGTTGAGGTTGAGCACGCTTAGACGATAATAAAGATCGTTTCTAAACTCGCCTCTTCCAATCATCTGTTGCAAATCTTTGTTTGTTGCAGATATTACACGAAAATCAAGTTTTACGACTCTGTTTCCCCCGATTCTTTCAATTTCACGATTCTGTAAGACTGTTAACAGTTTCGGCTGAAGCGCAATGTTCAGAGATGAAATTTCATCCAGGAAAATCGTTCCATGGTTGGCCATCTCAAACTTGCCGATCCTCGTCCCTTTTTTGGCGCCTGTAAAGGCACCCTCTTCATGGCCGAAAAGCTCGCTCTCAATAAGATCGGCCGGAATTGCTCCGCAGTTGACACGGATGAAAGGGCCGTTTTGCCTCGGGCTTGTCAAATGTATTGCCTGGGCAAAAAGTTCTTTTCCGGTACCTGTTTCTCCTGATATTAGCACGGGAGAACGACCTTTGGCATAGTTCTTGGCCAAATTCTTGTTTGTCGCGGCTCTACTGCTTACTCCGATAATGCTTTCAAAAGTATACTTTGCCGATCTTAATCTACGCAACTCTTTATCATAGTATTTCAGCCTGTTTTTTAACAGATCGTATTTATCAAAAAGCGTCTGCATATCCCTAATATCCTTAATGCTGGTTAGGGAAATTGCGCCGATAATTTCATCGTCTATCTTCAAAGGAATACGATGGATTATTGCATGGCATCCGCTCACGGCCTTAAAGGGGAGGCCGAGCTTCGGAATACCTCTCTCCAAAACCTCCATCAATTCTTT
>JAERRP010000099.1 GCA_016735415.1 Desulfobacterales bacterium
GGCTGCGGTTCAGGAGCCGGCGCGGGTTCCGGTGGTTTGGCGTCCTTCACCGGTTCCGGCGGTGGTTGCGGTTGGTCCGCTTCGGCCGGGGGTGGTGCCGCCGCTTCGGCGGCGGCCGTATCGATCCGGCCCACCACCGTGCCGATGGGCACGGTTTCGCCTTCGGTCACCAGGATTTCCAGTCGGCCGGCGGCTTCGGCTTCGACTTCCAGGGTGACCTTGTCGGTTTCGATCACAAAAACCAGCTCGCCTTTCCGGATCTGGGCCCCGTCGGGTCGGTACCACTCCGCCAGTAAGGCTTCGGTTACGGATTCGCCCACACTGGGCACTTTGATTTCGACAATCATGGGTGTCTCCTTCAGTTGACGGCCATGCTGGCCGACCGGTCCGCTTCTTCGGTTCCCACGGCTTTATCGATAATGGCGTCCTGCTGACGCCGGTAAATTTTGGGAAAGCCGGTGGCCGGGCTGGCCGCGGCCTCGCGTCCGATATAGGCCACCGTCCGGTCCAGCAGGGCCTCCAGGCGCGGGCGCATGAATTGCCAGCCGCCCATATTCTCCGGTTCTTCCTGAACCCAGGCCCATTCCCGGGCCCCGGCATATTGTTTGAAGAGGTCGCGGAGGGCCTTTTCCGGAAAGGGATAGAACTGTTCGATGCGTACGATGGCGGCGTCCTGTTTGCCGACCGCCTGGCTGCGCTGCCGCAGTTCGTAGTAAATCTTGCCGCTGCAGAAGAGCACGCGGCGGGGGTTGCGCACGGCCTTGCCGTCGGCCATCACGGCTTCGAAACCGCCCCGGGTCAAATCGTCCCGGGTGGATACGGCCTGGGGGTTGCGCAGCAGGCTTTTGGGGGGCATGACCACCAGCGGTTTGCGGCCGGCCTGGATCACCTGGCGGCGCAGGAGATGGAAGTACTGGGCCGGCGTTGAGGGGTAGCAGACCTGCATGTTGTCCTGGGCGCAGAGCTGGAGAAAACGTTCCAGCCGGGCGCTGGAGTGCTCCGGCCCCTGGCCTTCGTAGCCGTGCGGCAGGAGCAGGGTCAGACCGCTCAAGCGCTGCCATTTGGATTCGCCCCCGGCGATAAAAAGATCGATGACGATCTGGGCGCTGTTGGAGAAATCCCCGAACTGGGCTTCCCAGATGGTCAAAGCTTCGGGGCGGATCATCGAATAGCCGTATTCGAAGCCCATGACGCTGTATTCGGCCAGCAGGCTGTTCAGCACCTCGTAGCGGGCCTGGTTGGAATCCAGGTTGTTGAGAGGGGTGTAATCCTGGCCGGTCTGAATATCCAGCCAGACGCTGTGGCGCTGGCTGAAAGTCCCCCGGGCACAGTCCTGGCCGCTCAGGCGGACCGGATGGCCCTGGGTCAGCAGGCTGGCCCACGCCAGGGATTCGGCATTGGCCCAGTCGATGCCCCTGTTTTCGGCCACGGCCGCGTGCCGGCGGTCCATCTGGCGCTTCAGCTTGGGATTGAGGGCGAAACCCTCCGGAGGGGTCGTCAGGCGCTGCGACAGATCGACGAGGGTTTCCGCGGGAACCCCGGTGGGCACGGTGTCATGGGAAAAGCGGCCGTGATAGCCCTCCCAGTTTTCGAAAAAGCGGATTTCGGGGAAAAGACAGGCGCTGTCGTGAACAAGGTCGAAGGATTCATTCAACTCGGCGGTGATCGCCTCCTCCAGGCGCTCGACGTCGCCCGCTGCCAGCGTGCCCCGGGAGACAAGGGTTTCGGCGTAGACTTTGTTGAGCGGGAGCCGCTTGCGGATGCGTGCGTACATCTGGGGCTGGGTGAAATAGGGTTCATCGCCTTCGTTATGGCCGTAGCGCCGGTAGCAGACCAGGTCGATGACCACGTCCTTGGCAAAACGGTTGCGGTAATCCAGGGCCAGACGCCCGACCTGAACCAGGGCCTCCGGGTTTTCACCGTGGACGTGGAAGATCGGCACCATCAGCATTTTAGCCACATCGGTGGAATAGCGGGTCGAGCGGGCATCCTCGGGCAGGGTGGTGTAGCCGATCTGGTTGTTGATGATGATGTGGACGGTGCCCCCGGTGCGGTAGCCCTCAAGCTGGGACATGTTGAGGGTTTCGGCCACGACCCCCTGGCCGGCAAAGGCAGCGTCGCCGTGGATCAGCAGGGGCAGCACCTGTCGGCGTTCCGTATCCGCGGCCAGGTCCTGCCGGGCGCGGACGATGCCCTCCACCACCGGATTGACAGCTTCCAGGTGGCTGGGGTTGTTGACCAGGTATATGCGCAGATGCCCGCCGTTATCGCAGGCCAGATCCGCCAGGTAGCCGTTGTGGTATTTGACGTCGCCGGCGCCCACGAGCGCATCCGGGTCGTAGCAATGCTCGAACTCACTGAAGATGTCGGCATAGGATTTTCCAAGGAGATGGGTCTGAACGTTGAGCCGGCCCCGGTGGGCCATGCCCAGGATGATTTCGCCCAGGCCGGTCTGGGCGGCATGCGTCGTCATTTGATGCAGCAGTGGAATCAGGGCGTCGCCGCCCTCCAGGGAAAAACGGGTCACGCCGATATACTTGCGGTTTAAAAACTGTTCGAAGAGCGCCGAGCGGCTGAGCTGTTCCAGAATTCGGCGCCGGGCGTCGTCGTCGATATCCGGACGGTTGCGGTTGGGCTCCATGCGGGCCTGCAGCCAGCGGCGCTCCTCCGGGTCCTGCAGATGCATGTACTCCACCCCGATGGCGCGGCCATAGGTTTCCTTGAGGCTCCGGATGATGTCCTTGAGGGGCGCCGACTGCCCCTCAGGGGCAAAGGCCCGCGTGTAGAAGGATGTTTCCAGGTCATCGATTGTCAGCCCGAATGCGGACAACGCCAGGAGGGGATGCTCGGTGGGGCAGCTTTCGAGGGGATCCATGCAGGCCAGCAGGTGGCCCAGATCACGGTAGCGGTACTTGAGGGCCTCGACTTTGGCCGGCCGCAGCAGATCTTCGGGGCGGGCCGCCTTCGCCGGTCCCAGATCGGCGCCGGCGCCGGCCTCGAAGCCCTTGAAGAAAAACTGCCAGTCGGCGGAAACCGATTGGGGGTCCTGCTGCCAGCGCCGGTACTGGGCGTCGATGAAATCGGCGTGATAGGTTTCGAAGCTGTTCATCCTGATATTTCCTTTAAATCCAATCAGTGGCAGGTTGGGGTGATGGTTGCGAGGCCGGAAGGGTGCGACAAACCTGGTGCCGCCCGGCGAAACCAGCAAAAAGCATAAAGAAGCGGCCTGTGGTTGTCAATTGGAAATCCCTTGCCAATCGGCGGGCCAGGTTTTACAAGGCAGGCGAGATGAACACGAAAGGCGTTCGATGGGAATGTCCTGCCGCCCGATCGGCGGGCCGAGCGCGGGTTTTGCCTGCCGATTGCCGATAACACCACCGCTATCGATTTGGTCGGGTGAATGATGAAGACCGAAGACATTGAACTTATTCAAAACCATCCGGGCCGGCAGACCGCCGGGACAGCGTTCGAGCTCGTCCTGACCCGCGATGCGCGCAGCCGTGAACTGGAAACTTTTGTGCGCACGATGGAAGAACAGTGGCCTGCGCTGGCGGTCGTGCGCACGCGTTCGGATGAGGACGGCCCCCCCTGTCTGGACCTGGGCGACGGGCTCCGGTTCCAGGGACTTCCCGAGGGAACCAAGCTGGCGCCGTTTCTGGATGCCCTCGCATCCAATCTTGAACCGCCCGTTGACGAACACGGCGAACTTCTGGCGGGCATGGCGCTGACGGTCGAATTGCGGCTTTATGTGGCGGACCCGTGCCCTTTCTGTCCCCAGGTGGTGCGCCAGTGGGCCGCCCTGGCCCGGTCCGGTCCGCATCTGGGGGTGCGGATCGTGGATGGAGCCCTGTTTCCGGAAGATGTCGAACGGGACGGCATTCAGGCCGTGCCGACCCTGGTGCTGGACCGGGACTGGCGCTGGTCGGGGGATATTCCCGTCCGTGATGTCCTCCGTCAGATGGTGGATCGCGATCCTTCCAAATTCAGTGCCCGGGCCCTGGAGGGTCTCTTAAAGGAAGGCCGGGCCTCGGCGCTGGCAACGGTCATGCGGCAGCACGGGAGCATTTTCCCGGCCTTTGTCGATCTTTTGACCCACCCGAAATGGCCGATCCGGCTCGGTGCCATGGTGACGATGGAAGCATTGATCGAAGCCGATCCGGGATTGTCGGAAACGATCGTCCCGATGTTGATGAGGCGTTTTGCACACCTGGACGAGCAGGCCCAGGGCGATGCCCTTTATGTGCTGGGTCAAACCGGCAACCGTCAGACCCTGGCCCAGATTCAGGCCCTGCCCCTGGACGGGGCCGGGGACGAACTGCGCCAGGCCGTCCGGGAAGCGGTTGAAAGCATTGCGGCACGCAGGCAATGACCGTCATGCCCGGTCATACCACATACCATCTGATGGTTTTTGATCCGAGGAGAAATGGCCATGCGTTTCGAAACCCTTGAATTTCCGAACCCCGAAGGTTTGCGGCTTTCAGCCCGGCTCGATTTGCCAGCCGACGGCCGGGCCAGGTCCTATGCGCTTTTTGCCCATTGTTTCACCTGCGGCAAGGATGCCAGGGCGGCGTTCTACATCAGCCGCGCTCTGACCCAGGCGGGCCTGGCGGTGCTGCGTTTCGATTTCACCGGCCTGGGACAAAGTGAAGGGAATTTTGCCGACACCAACTTTACTTCCAATGTGGACGACCTGGTTGAAGCCGCCCGTTTCATGACGGCGCGCGGGATGGCGCCAGCCATCCTGATTGGGCATTCCCTCGGCGGAGCGGCGGTGATTCAGGCTGCGGCCGCCATTCCCTCGGTTCAAGCCGTGGCTGTCATCGGGGCGCCGGCGGAGCCGGCGCATGTCAAACAGCACCTCAAAGGCGCACAGGACCGGATTGATCAGGAAGGCCAGGCCGAAGTGCAACTGGGTGGACGCGCTTTTCGCATCAAAAAGCAGTTTCTGGATGATGTCGACCAGGTGCGCATGGAGACGACCCTGCAGAATCTGGGGCGTGCCCTGCTGATCCTGCATTCCCCGACCGATGATGTGGTGGGCATCGAGAATGCCGCCCGGATTTACCGGGCCGCCCGTCATCCCAAAAGTTTCGTGTCCCTGGACGGTGCCGACCACCTGCTGGCCGACCCTGCCGATGCGCGCTATGCCGGCCAGCTTACGGCCGTCTGGGCGGCCCGCTATGTCGAAACACTTGATCTGCCGGCGACACGTGACGATCTGTCGATCAACCGGATCGTGGTGCGCACCGGCCGCCAGGGTTTTCTGAGCGACATCGTCGCCAACGGCCACCGCCTGAGCGCGGACGAACCCGAGGCGGTGGGCGGCACCAACCAGGGGCCGACCCCCTACGATCTGCTCCTTTCGGCTTTAGGCGCCTGCACCGGCATGACCCTGCGGATGTATGCCGACCGCAAGCAGTGGCCGCTCGAAGAAATCGCGGTACAGTTGACGCACGCCAGAATTCACGCCGAGGACTGCAGCGCCTGCGAATCCGAGACGGGCTTTATCGACCATATCGAGCGGGAAATCGAACTGCATGGGCCCCTGACGGGCGAACAGCGCCAGCGCCTCAAGACCATAGCCGATCGCTGCCCGGTGCACCGCACGCTGCAGTCGGAGACGATCATCGCGACGCGGCTGAAAAACAGCACGGAAGGGCATTCGGCTTGAAAAAGCCGCGAGCGGGTATAACTTTATTGATGAAAAGGCTACAGGTATGACGCGCTATCGTGATGAAAAAGATTCCATGGGCGTGGTGCAGGTGCCGGAAGCGGCTTACTACGGGGCTCAGACCCAGCGGGCCGTCGAAAATTTTCCGATCAGCGGCCTGGTGCTGCCGCGCGCGTTTATCCGCGCCCTGGCCCTGATCAAGAAGGCGGCCGCCGAGGTCAACGCCGAGTTGGGGCTTCTGGAAAAGGACGTGGCTGAAGCCATTGCTCAGGCGGCCGAGGAAGTCATTCAGGGCCGTTTGGACGACCAGTTCGTGGTGGACGTGTTTCAGACCGGTTCGGGTACCTCGACCAACATGAACATGAACGAGGTCCTCGCATCCCGGGCCAATGAAATCCTCACCGGGCAGAAGGGCTGCCAGGCACCGGTCCACCCCAACGACCATGTCAACCGGGGTCAGTCCAGCAACGATGTGATCCCCTCGACCATTCATCTGGCCGCGCACATGCAGCTGCGCCAGGTCCTTTACCCGGCCCTTGAAGCCCTGCAGCGGGCCCTCAGGCGTCAGGCCCGGGCTTTAGCGACGGTGCGCAAAATCGGCCGCACCCACCTGCAGGATGCCGTCCCCATTACGCTGGGCAACGAGTTCGGCGGCTACGCCCGGCAGATCGAGCTGGCGCGCGAACGGCTGCAGGCGGTCGCGCCGCGGCTCCAGGAACTGGCCCTGGGTGGAACGGCCGTAGGCAGCGGCCTGAACACCCATCC
>JAERRP010000159.1 GCA_016735415.1 Desulfobacterales bacterium
CCGAACTTTAGAATCTGGATAAGGAATGATGGGCGCATCCGCTGGTTCGGATGATGCCGGATAAACGTAACGATCAGATCGTAAGTTCGCCGAAGGAAGAGAGATTATCTCGCCAACCATTTCTGCCAGACACAACAGGAGACGTGCGTATCTTGAACCGGGAATTCTTTAACTACTTGTATATTTAGGAAATTTTAAGAATGTAAAAAATTGTTGTCAGGAAGGATATAGAATGTCCCCAAAGGCTCCCGCAAAGGCTCCACGGGGTAATTTTAAAGGGTTGGAGGCTTGAATCGGAATGTGGCGCAGAATGGGTCGGGCAGGAAGAGCCGTCATGCGCAACGGCAATGCGAGCGCGCCGCATCCAAACGACGCTGACGTGCGGACTTGGCGATATCGAGAACCTTGCGGTCCCGCCGCCACCATTCACGGTCCTGGGCCACGCCCCCTTGCCACAGGGGGTCGATCTTCTCCAGCAGATCGTGAACCTGCTGCCCTTGCGGCGGTTAAGAAGCAGTAGGCGGCGCTGTCCATTGCGGCGCCCCCCCGCAGGGCCTGGGCCATATCTTCATTTCAAATGGTGGCGTTGTGCGTAGACCGCTTCGGCGATTTCCTCGGCACTCATGTCCGCGGTGTCGATGCCGAGAACTTCCACCTCGTCGTCGATAAATCCGGCATATTCCGATACCAGGGGATAGCTGGTGGCGTAAGAGTCAAAATACGCGGCTTCGGAAGCTCCCCGGCGATAGGCGTTGTGAACATCGCTGACCAGTTTGACGGTGTTGCGCAAAGCAAATTTCTTAAAAAAATTGCGTCGTGTCGGATTCATCGTCATTCTCGTTGTCTAATGGTTTCGGTAGCAGCACAAGTGCCCCTCTGCTCCGTGCGGAATCTTAAAGGTACGGTTCCAAATGGACCACCATTGTGGATTGATCTTAACAAAAGTGGGCTGCTGAGAATCGACCGCTGCCATCGAAAAGTACCAGTCCTCCACTCTCAACCGGCGGAGCGCGTTGTCGCGTGCGGCACTCGCACGGCAGGGGTCATCATCCTCCCCATAAGGAGGGGATGCAAGCGGCAATCCCACGCAAACAAGACGCCCTTCCGCTTCCATGTCTGGAATGCGACGGACCTGCCGCGTCCCGCTGATTTCCAATTGCGTGCCGGGTCGCTTCCCTGCAAGCGTGAAGTCGGGCACACTGCGATAGGCATGGCATAGACCGCAAAGCAGCTTGTCGTAGAAAAAAAAGGTAAGCGCCCATCCGGGCACATTGCGGTCGATGTCACCGGGCGCAACCACTTCCACCGGGGGTTTTCCTTCGGTGTCCAGGTAAAGCCCCTCCGGCCTGATTTCACGCCAGCGGTTCTGGGACACACCGGTCATTTCCATGTAATTGCGATCCCGGCCAATCCGGACATCCACATATCCCACGATGAACAAGTCCTCATCCAGTTGTTCGCGCCCCGCAGGCGTGGTTGTCCCGGTGGCGTCGAACAAAGGGCCTAACCGCGCCAGGGTTTCGATGGTGGAAAATTCGTCCAGGGCGGCTTCGTTCGCAGGGGGAAAATACTTCACAACCCAGCGCCCTGCTATCCATTCTGACGGCTCTTCGCTCCGGGACCGACCGTATTCGGCCTTGGCCAGGGCCATTTGGTAAGCCCCGGCGCAGTCGTCGAACCATAGATTCCATCCCGGCAGACCGTCCGGACAGCTGAAAGGATTGATGTGGGCGAAACCGAAATGAGACCGGGCGCCTTCATCATGAAACAAGCGGTGCAGGAAGGTGTAGAAAACCTCCTCGATCACTCGCGCCGGATCCAGGTGGGGGTGTGAAGTCATCCCCGAGAGCCCTCCGGCGCCACCAGTCGGTATCCCGGCCATTTGTCCATGTAACCGTCATGGATGGTAAGCAGAACGATCAGAAGGACCAGAAAGGCGGATGGATTTTCCGACGGATGGGATACGCCCTCGCAGACCCCCAGCAATACCGGTGCCCAAGCATAATCCCCCCAGGCAAACAGCAGCCCCAGGATGACCGACAGCACACTCGTTGTCAGTCCCCGGAGCCACAGGGTCATGCGTGCGAAAACCTGGCCGAAGTAAGTGGCGATCACGATGGCCGGCACCAGGATGAAGTTGCCCATGGTCACGGTGTGGC
>JAERRP010000045.1 GCA_016735415.1 Desulfobacterales bacterium
GCATATTTTACTGTTTCCTTTCACCGGGGCCGTTCGACGAAAAATCGGTCGCTTCGAGCAGGCCGACGGCGGAACGGTGTTTCTCGACGAAATCGGGGAAATCTCCCTATCGGCCCAGATAAAACTCCTGCGGGTCCTTCAGACCCATCAATTTGAGCGACTCGGGGGCGAGGCCACCCTTTCCGTGGATGTACGGGTGATCTCCGCGACCAACCGCGACCTGCTTCAGGAGGTCAAAAACGGCAATTTCAGGGAAGATTTATACTACCGTCTCAAGGTCATCCCGATCACATTGCCCCCGCTGCGGGAACGGCGCAACGATATCCCGCTTTTGGCCCGCTATTTCCTCAAGCGGTTCGCCGCGGATCAGGGCAAGCCGATCGAAGATTTTTCCACCGAGGCCATGCGCATGCTGCTGGATTATCACTGGCCCGGAAACATTCGCGAATTGGAAAACACGATCGAGCATGCCGTTGTATTGGCCAAGGGGGGCGCCATTGAAATACCCGACTTCCCGGCCTCGCTACGGGAATTGGAAGGCCGCGCAACCGCTTCGGCCCAATCCATGTCGGAAAACGAAGCCCGCCTGTTGCAGGATGTTCTGGAGGAATGCCAATGGAATAAAAAAAAGGCGGCCCGGTTGCTGGGCATCAGCCGGAACACCCTTTACCGCAAATTAAAAAAATACCGAATCCAGCCTCCCACCTTGCATTGAAATGGTTGCCTCACCAGCACTTTGCCAAACGGGCCGTACCACTTGCCCAAAGCGTGTCCCATTCTGGCACACTCTTAATTAATTGTATTTATAGAATATTATACAATACATCGTAATTGTTTGTGACAAAACGGCACAAAGATTGAGCCGCCACTGACACTGTCGGCGCTTCAATTGAAAGCTTCCGGTCTTATAACATCGATATTGAAAATACTAAGATTATAATTTTCTTGTATATTATCTGATAGATAACACCATAAGGCCTTCTACGTTGCCCGGAGTCTGATTTTTTCCGTACACGTTGGCATCCACCTTGCTGCTTTAGTCCCCGACAACAAACGCCTCTGGTTGAAAACGAATCAGGCAGGCTCACGAAACCTGAAGTCGGGACTTTAGGAATGCACCCTACCATTCTGGTTATCGATCCGGATGAAAAACACCACCAACGATTCCAGCAGTTGCTGACCGAATTGGAAATAAAAGTCGTTTTTTACGATTCGGCTGAACACCTGCCGCCGGATTTGGATATACGGTCTTACCCGCTTGTCATCATGGACCTGGATGGAATCCTGCCGACGAAAAGGTGCCTCGAGGCATGGCGCCGCGAAAATCCGGTCCTTAAGTGTATCGGGCTCTCCCAGCGGACATATCATCCACACCTGGGCGACCTTATCGACCGTTATCTGTTTGCCTGTATCAAAAAACCGGTCGATCCCGATGAACTGGCGTATCTGCTCAAAAGCGCTTCCTTTTCGGACGGACAGCTTGAGCATGGCTCAGCCATTTAACTAAACGCCAATATTTACCCTTTACGGTTTCAAATATTACCCATCAGCCAAGGAGGTCGAAATGAGAGGCAAAGTCCTGGCATTCCTGCTCAGCCTGGTCTTGCTGGTATCGATGCTGTCTGCCTGCAGCACCGAGCCGCCAATTGATGTGAACGCGATCACATCGCAACCCAAAATGTTCGTAGGGTCCGACACCTGTAAGATGTGCCACCTCGAGCACTACGATTCCTGGAAGATGACCCAGCACAGCCGCATGCTCCAGGATGCCAAACGAAACCAGGACGCTATCATTATCCCGATCGACGAGAAACGCATCCGTGAAGATCTTGGCAAACTGGAGAAAAAGCTTAAAGTTCCGTCTGATCAAATTTATGTCCCCAAACTCGAAGACATTCTCTATACCATCGGCAGCCAGTGGAAGCAGCGGTACCTGGTCAAAAAAGACGACATCTTTTACATTTCACCCATCCAATACAATGTGGAAACTGATCGATGGGTCAATTATCACGAAAAAGACTGGGACAAACGTCCCTGGCTGTTGAAATGCGGAGGGTGCCACGCCACGGGTGTCGATCTTGAAAAGAACACCTTCAAAGAGCCGGGCGTAAGCTGCGAAGCCTGCCACGGCAAGGGCTCATGGCATGCCGCCCTGCCCAAAACCGCCGTATTTGAAAAACGCCAGACCATCGTCAACCCGGCCAAACTCACCCAGGGTGTTGCGGCTCAAATCTGTGGATCCTGCCACAACCGGGGCAAGGCCACCATGAAAAAAGGCGGCGGATGGCCGGTGGGCTACGAGCCGGGCAAATCCCTAACGGCGTACTACCAATCCACTTCCTTTAAAGCCGGTGACGTCAAGCACGTCTATGCCAATGAGTTTTCCAAAGGACACCACCAGCAGTATATAGACTGGCAACAGTCGAAGCATAAAACGGAGGGTGTAACCTGCACCTCCTGCCATTATGTGCACCGCATCGGTGTGCCGCCGACCCGCTCTCAAACCGAGTTCGCGGGTTCCAAGCAGTGTTTCGAATGCCATGTGCAAGTAAATGCCAACATGGCGCATTCGATCCATTCGTTTGCCAACTGTATCGGCTGTCATATGCCGCGTATTGCCAAAAGCGCCGAATCGCAAGACATTCATAGTCATGTTTTTGTGACCCTGTTGCCTAAGGACACTTTGAACAACGAAAAGATCCCCAACTCCTGTCAGGTTTGCCACAAACACAAGAATCAGGATCTTAACGAACTTCAGGCCGCCTGGGAGCTACTCGCACAGTTGCCGAAACCCATTGGCCAGCCGATTGAGCCGGTCCACTACCAGTACACCCGGTAATCCGGCCAACGTTAAGGAGCCCGCAAATGACGGCATCGATAGCAAACCGCAAAATGCATTGGATCTCGGGTGTCCTTGTTATGGCAGGGCTTATGGCCCTGCCCGGCAATCTCGCTGCACAGGAAGAAGTCGCGTCGGCCCTGCGACGCTACAAAGCGTACGAGGCCAGTTCGGGCTATTACGAGGAATATGAGGTGCGGCCGCGGCACCAACGGCCGCTGGTTGGAATCCCCGGCGTCAGTGCGGGTCTTATGCCGTACAGCCCCAGTGGTGCCAGCGTGCGCAATCGGAGCCGGCTGGCGGATTCCCATCAAGGAATCAGGTTTTATGCCGGCCGGCGGTGCGAGGACTGCCACGTTGGAGAGACCCGCGATTTCCATACTGTTCGGGCAGGTCTGACCTGCCGTCAATGTCACGGCGGCGAGCCGATTGCCAGTATCAGCCACTACTATTCCCCTATGAACCCGATACGCCGACATGCTTACGTGTGTGCAAAATGTCACGAGGGCGCGAGCGCCTCCTATGCAAGTTACGTGATCCACGCCCCCAATCCGGCATCCCGGCTGGCGCAACAGGACTTTCCGGCCCTGTTTTACGCCTTCTGGATCATGGCGGGGATCGCCGTTTTGACGTTTGTCGTGTTTCTGCCCCACACGGCGCTCTGGGGCCTCCGTGAATTTTTCGTGCGAAAGGAGAACAGCCAAGGTGAACCGAAAGGCGAAGAATAGAATCAGGCGGTTCAGCTCCTTGCAGCGGTTGTTCCATGCCCTGCTGATCATCACGTTCCTCACCCAGGCGGCAACCGGGCTGTCCCGCATGTACATCGAAACGGTATGGGGTCGACAGACCGCCGGCTTGTTCGGCGGGGATGAACAGGCCCTGATCGTACATAAATACGTCGGCCTTTTCATGATCGCGCTCTTTCTGCTCCATGTGCTCTACCTCCTGATCACGATCGACTGGCGGCGATTTCCGGAAAGCGTAACAGGCCCCGATTCGATGCTGCCGCGCGGCCAGGATATCAAGGACTTTTTCAATCACATCCGTTGGTTTCTGGGCCGGACCAAGGCGCCGGCATTCGATCGCTGGGCCTACTGGGAAAAATTTGATTACTGGGCGGTGTTCTGGGGCATGGTGATTCTGGGCGGGACCGGACTGGTCCTGGCCTATTCGATGGTGTCCGTTCGATACATGCCGGGCTGGGGTTTGAATGTCACCATCTGGATTCATCGCATCGAAGCCCTGCTGGCCATCGGACATGTATTTATCATTCACTTCTTCATCGGTCATCTGCGCAGGATGAACTTCCCCATGGATCGAGCCATGTTCGAGGGCAGCGCCGATCTGGCGCACAGTCGGCAAGAGCGCTCCTCCTGGATAAGGCGTCTTGAAAAGGAAGGCTCACTGGATGGTATGATAGTGACCGAAGCAACTATCGGCCGGCAGGTAATTTTCTATCTGTTCGGATTTCTGGCCATGGCGACAGGAATCTATCTGGTGGTGAGCGCGCTGGCCAATGTGCGTCTGATCACCTTGTAAACCATCTTACTGTGCCGGTGCGGCCTGATTCCTGTTAGCGGATCAGGCCGCATGCATGTAGGAATTGCGCACCATGCCCATGTCCTCGTGCTCCAGATTGTGGCCGTGGTAAAAATAAAGACCCGGTTAGTCGACAAAGAGCATCTGCAGGAAAACATTTGGAACAACGAATCCGGTGGTTTTTCGGTGGCGGAGAACCACCGTAGTTGTCCATCTCATTTTAGAACGACGACCCGCCTTGGGGCTGGCCGTTTTTTTTTAGAAGCGGCATCGCCCATTTGAAAATCATCAAAATTGATGGCCCTTCCGATTAGAACCTATGGCTGGTTTGAATACTGAGTTTTTGTTTAGCCGCAGAGTACCCTTATGAGAAAAACCGATGGAAGAGATCCGCATCCGCGCGGTTAAGCGTGTACATGCCGGAGAAAGCCCGGAAGTTGTCATTTGTATCGTGCCTTCCAGCGAGATCCTGAACTGGTCAAACAATGGAAAGAGAAAGTTTTTCCACAGATCCAAAAGCAGGCCAAGAAAGAAAAGGCGATGATATACTTTCAGGATGAATCCGGAATCAGGTCGGATTTTCATGCCCTGCGATGGGCAACCCGATAACAGGGATTTTCGTTCAGGCAACAGATAGAAAGCCGGGATATGCTCGGTTTGGGAATCCCCCAAAAAAACTTGACAAGTGGTGGTCGGATCGATTATTAGCCATATCAATACATGTTAAATAAATCTAACAATTAGGATCGTGTAATGGTTTCCCACAACAGAGAGAGCATAGCTGAAAAGCCCCTGACTTCCGTCATGGAGGACTATCTGGAGGCTATTTTTAACCTGGATACGGAAAAAAGGGTTGTTCGCGTAAAGGATATCGCCAAACGGATGGATGTCAAAATGCCCTCCGTATCCAGTATGCTCAAAACATTGAATAAAAAAGGGTTGGTAAACTACGAGAAATACGAATATGTGGAGCTGACAAAAGACGGGGCAGCTGTCGGGAAGGAAATGAGGCGCAGGCATAAGATTTTACTCAAGTTTTTGACCGAGATCCTAAAAATAGATTTTAAAATTGCCGATCAAGAGGCCTGCAAAATGGAACACACTCTGAGTTCCGCTACCCTGGACAGTTTTACCGACTTTATGGAGTTTATCCAAACATGTCCACGGGCCGGGATGAGTTGGCTTCACTACTTTGAAGAATATCGGTTTCATGGCCGAAGGCCTGAAAAATGTCAGGCGCGCAGTGAGGAGTTTTCTTGTGAATTCAAGAACCAGGTTGATTCCATCGAAAACACTTCCCCCCCTGATGTCGCTGAATGATGTGGCAACCGGCAGACGATTTACGAGCTGAGTCTGGATTTCAGGAGGATGCCATAGTATTCTTTAGCATGGAACTTCATAAGGCCCTGTTAACAAAGATCATGTAAATACAAGTTCAGGATTTTACCCGTCTTTGGGCGATGGCTTGCAAGACGGTATTTTTTTTAACTTTAAGTTAAAGTATTAAAACATTGTAAGGAGCTGCTAAGTTCATGGGGTTGGACAAGAATGATATAATCAACGCTCTGAACACCAGTGTTAAAGAATTGCAGCAAGGCATCGATACGCATTGCTGCCTCGTCGCCGCCATTTTGGAGAACAAGGTGGATGAGCGCAATCTACTGCCGCTATTAGATCTTTGTCCCAAACGATCACGGGAGCTCAGGTTGGAAAAAGCGATCAAAGAGGCCATCGAGGTTATTGAAGAAAGTAGAAAAGCGTTTAAATCAAAAAAGCTTGAAGCATTGCGCAAGAAACTCACTTCTGAGCTGATCGCCGCTGATTAACGTCCGTCAGGGATGTCTTACGGGTTCCATACCTCATAAATAGTGTGGAAAAAGTGAAGGCGTAACTCGATATCGAGAACGATCGAGATGCGCCTTTTTTTGTTTTAAGCAAAGCACAAGACGGCCATCAGAAGAGAAAAAAAGAAAAGGAGAGAATCATTGATGCCAGAGACAAAACAATGCTCACAAGGTGGCGGGAACAACATCATATGCCCGGAGGATGGAGACATCAGCCCGAAGACCCCTTTGAGATTCTGGGAGATCGACCACTGTTTCAAATGTCCGGTGGTGGGCATGTGTCTTACGATTTCTGAGCAGAAGCAGTTACTTAAAAAAGTGGGCTTTGCGGTCAAAAAGAAAAGTCCCTTTGAACTTCACGAGATACTGGTTGGGAGTGCAGAGAGCGAGGGTCGATTATCGCGAAGGGTTGACAAACTACTCAATCGCAAGTTCGGCAAAGAAGCGACGTTTTTGATAGGGCTTGGTCATGAGGAGTTCAAGGGGTATTTCAAAGCCGCTTTTGAAGCCGGGGATTGCATCGGCGTTTCATGGGCGGCCGCCATCAATCCCGAGTTGCCCACTGAATTAAAAAGAAAGATCTTCGGGGATATTCATATGGCCATGCACTGGAGCGGCAATCAAAGCATCAAGCTGAAACAAAGACTGGTCAGGCAACAGGAAGAGTTAGGTGCGCTGCGCCAGAGTACCAAGGACGTCACACGGCTCAGGCGCTCGTTGCAAAAAGAAAATTTACGCCTGAGACAAAACCATGCTGAATTGAGAACAACCCTAGATGCCGTGGAGAGAGAAAAAGCAAAATTGAAAGATGAACTTGCCGTATTGGGTAGTCGATATCTTTTTGCCGAGATTGAGCAACAAAACCGAATTTTGAAAGAGAAATTGGATGCCTTACGGGTGAACTCTAAGGATAAACGGCGTCAAATGGTTTCACTCCAGGAAAAGAACATGCACCTGTCGGCGGAACTTGAACGGCAGCAGGATTCGAACAGGCGCTTCAAAAAGGAAGCCCAGGAAAAAATCGGAGAGGTTTTCGCCCTGAACCGCTGTGACGCAACATGTCCGTCGTTTGATCTGTGTAAAAAACGCATTTTAATCGTCGGAGGGATTACGCGAATGGAATCCCTGTACCGGGAGCTTATTGAGAGCAGGGGCGGCATTTTCGAGTATCATGACGGTTACATGAAAAAAGGTGCCAAAAAACTTGAATGCCGTCTCAGGCGCGCCGATGTGGTGGTCTGCCCGGTTAGCTGTAACAGCCATTCAGCCTGTTCGATTGTAAAAAATCTGGCGAAAAAGCACAACAAAACAGTTCATATGTTGGCAAATTCCAGCCTGAGCGCTGTTTCCCAAGTGATCTGGGGTGCCAACGTCAGGGGCACGACCAATTAGGGACAGCGGGCGGGCGCAAAAGGGGCCGCAAAATAAGCGGCCGCCGAGATAATATCTACAATCCAAAAGACGCATCGGAGGGCAAGGCATGAGCACCGATTTTCAAATCGAGGTCAAAAAGAGCAACGGCAACCTGCATGTTAGCCCCAGAGGGGTTTTTGACGGCAATTCCGCCTGGGAGCTTGTCAATCTGCTTGATGAACAATACGACGGCAAGGGACGGGTCATTATTGATACCCATAACTTGCGCGATATGTGTCCTTTCGGATGCAGCACATTCCGATGCCACCTTAATCAAAAAAAACTGCCATCCAATCGAATCTATTTCAAAGGAGAGAAGGGATATGAGATCGCACCCAAGGGAAGTAAGGTTTTTGTATCCACTAAAAACCACCGGTGCCAGTGCAATGGAAACTGTGTGAATTGCCCATGCTCCCAAAACAAGAAACCGAATTGAAATAGTTTTGGTTTTAAATATGGCAAATGCTGACAGAACAAGCGTGCGCGTTGAAATATCCGAAGAAACGCTGGTCCGGCTCCTATCGGCAGGACAGGTGTGCGCAGCGGATTTTCGTTGTCTGGATTGCAAATCGAAGCAATGCCTTTGGCGACTTTGTCTTAAAAGCTGCGCAAACAACCCGATGACCTGCATGGGGAATAGATCAGCTCGCAACGTTTTTTATCGAGAGTGCGGTCTACGCCTGAAAGGAGGGTGTAGAGGACGTGAATAGAGGTGTGAATGTGTCTTTATAAAAAAGCACTCGAAAAAATAATTCTGGCCATGCAATTTAGTGCTGCCTAATAAGGTAGAACAATTTAATAAGACAAGAATTGCCTTACGGTTTTCGGCCCCTCAATGGGGCGGAGGAAGTGAAGGCGTAACTCAAGGCGTTGGACATACGCCCGGTTACGCCTTTTTTATTGCATTCGGGAACGAAGAGCCCTTTGAAGCGTTGGAGTTCTTTTATCGATAATCAATGTCGCCACAGGAAAAAGGCATATTCGCTATCAAACGAGGAGGGTGTAAATTGAATTCAGAATTTGACATCGATTATCGACACAGTGCGGGCAACCTTCATATTCAGCTTGCGGGTGCCTTCATCGGCAGGTGCGCCTGGGAACTGATCAAGACCATCAAACGGCAGTATGCCGGCTCGGGCCGGATTTTCGTCAACACCGCCGGGCTTAACCGGGTAATGTCCGCCGGAGCGGACTTGTTTAAATCTCACATGACCCGGAAAAGTATTCCCCCGGACCGGCTTTACTTCAAGGGAGACAAGGGGTTTAGGATCGCCCCCAACGGCAGCCGGGTGATCATTTGTAAAAAAATGCCGCAACCGACAAAAGTTTGGTTTCAACTCTCTGGCAACAAAACCCGTACGGTCCGGTGCCAAAGCGGACC
>JAERRP010000209.1 GCA_016735415.1 Desulfobacterales bacterium
GGCGGCGTAACACTTGATATTCGGGATACAGTTCGGGATAGGTGCGTTTCCAGCGTTTGTGAAACCAGAACCACTGTTCCGGATCCCGGCGCACGGCCGTCTCCACCGTTTCCATCATTTTCTGGGTGTAGGCCTGGATATCGGCCCGCAGGGAGGTCGTGCGCGTGGGCGCGACCGGCGGCAGAATTTTCAGATGATAACGACCGCTCGGCGCGCGCAGGCAGAAGATCGGCACCACCGGCACCCGGCAGCGGAATGCCAGGTAGGCCGCAGCCGGCGAAGCCAGGGTGCGCTTGCCGAAGAAACGGATTTCAACCGCTTCGGTTCGGCGCACGCCTTGATCGATCAGCATGATCAAGGTCTGCCCCTCCCGGAGCGATCGTGTCATCAGCGGCAGGGCGCCTTCCTTGAACACCACGCGATTGCCGAAGCGGGACCGCAGGGCGGTCAGCAGTTGATGGACCGGTTTGAGTTTGATGGGTTTGGCCACGGTCAGGGCCGTGCGATTGAGGTTGGCGGCCCCGGCCAGCAGCCCGAGTTCCCAGTTGCCCAGATGGCCGGAAACCAGAAGACAGCCACGGGGCTGTTCCAGAGCGGCGGTTAAAATATCCTGCCCTTCGATCACGATCCGCTCGACAAATTGCCGACGGGAAAGGAACAGGGCCTGAATGTTTTCAAGCAGGACCGTACCGAAATGCCGAAATACCCCGGCCGCCATGCGATCGATTTGATGGCGGGACCATTCGGGATAAACGAATGTAAGGTTTCGACGGACGATGCGGCGGTGCCGGACATCGAGGTGATAGGCAAGCCCGCCGATAAATTGTCCCCCGCCCTGCAGCCGGGGCGCCGGTATCGCGGCCATCCAGCGCGCCAACCCGCCCGCGCGCATCGACTTGGATAAGGGGGCTTTATGCGGCCGTTTCACATAGGATCCTATCCCAGCAGCCCCAGTTGAACCAGGTCCTGAATATCCAGAATGCCCGTCGGTACATTGTTCTCCAGCACCACGATATTGTCGATCTGATGCGTGTTGAACAGATTGACGGCTTTATACACCAGGGCTTCGGCGTTGATGGTAATCGGATGATCTGAATACGCGGTATCGGCCATACGGCGATCAAGAATTTCAGAGCCGCCCGCCTGCAGCTTGCGACGGATATCGCCGTCGGTGAAAACGCCGGCCAGGCGGCCTTCATCATCCACCAGCGAGACAGCCCCGATGCGCGATTGCGTCATGTTGACCAGAGCCTGGTTGACGGTATCCTCCAGGCGGCAAACCGGATTGTGCTTCCGGATAACGTCCTTGACCTTGACGGTCATCAAACGCGTATGCTCCCAGAACTGATGGGTTCCTTCGGTGGTGAGGGTGTTGTCGCAGAGCCGCTGCATGACGCTCCAGGGGATGGTGCAAACATGTACGCCGAGTTGTACCGCCTGCCGCACGTGCTCGGGATAGCGGACCGAGGAAAACATGATCCGGGTGGGGTAGCGGTGTTTTTCGACCACCTGGACGCATTGTTCGAAAAGGGCCAGGGCGTCGTGCCCCTGATCCTGAAGTCGGCCGGCCAGGGGGCAGACAAACGAAGCCCCCGCCGCCATGGCCATATAAGCCTGATTGAGGGTGTAGACCAGATGAACGTTGACCCGATGGCCTTCATCCGTCAGCTGTTTACAGGCCCGCAAGCCTTCCAGGGAAACCGGGACCTTGAATACGGGTTCGTGCTTAAGCGGGAGCGCCAGTATGCGATGGGCCTCGGCCACGATCTCCCTGTGGGATTCACCGAGGGCTTCGACATGCAGTTCCGGCACCATCCCGGACAGCCTGACGATGGCATGATTGATATCCGATATGCCGTTCCGGTGCATAAACGTCGGCGTGGTGGTGAGGCCTTGAATGAAGCCCAGCTGAAAAGCTTCTTCAATTTCCTGAAAATCCGCTGAATCAAGAAATAATTGCATTAAAACCCTCTCATTGCATTAAAGTCGGGGCCTGCGATTGGCCGGCATGGACGCGTCAATCCGTCTGGCGGCTGACCAGGGCATGGATCTCGACCAGGGGCCGCAAAAAGGTCTCCATTTGCGCCAGCGCCACTTGGCTGGCGGCATCGCAGCGCGCCGCGGCAGGGTCGGGATGGGCTTCGACAAACAGCCCGTGAACACCGGCCGCAACACCGGCCCGTGCAATCGTATCCAGATATTCACGCTGGCTGCCGCGTGGGTCCTTGCTGGGGATGCCATAGCGCCGGATGCTGTGGGTAATATCGAAAATCACGGGGTAGCCTGTCCGGCGCAGTTCGTAAAAACTGCGGGGATCGACCACCAGATCATTGTAGCCGAAGGTGTAACCGCGTTCGGTAAGAAGAATCCGGCGCGAACCGGCCGACTCGATTTTACGGACCGGCTTGATCATATTGGCCGGGGCCAGAAACTGGCCGTGTTTTATATTGACAGGACGTCCCGTCCGGGCGGCAGCCGTCACCAGGGAAGTCTGCATACACAGATAAGCCGGAATTTGAAGCACATCCACGGCATCGGCCACGGCCTGGACCTGCTCGGGATAATGCACATCGGTGATGACCGGAAGATCGAAAGTCCGACGAATGCGGGCCAGCAATTCCAGACCTTTCTCCAGTCCCGGACCGTGAAAATGGTCGATGGCGCTGCGATTGTCCTTCATGAAGGACGACTTGAAAATCAGCGGCAAATCCAAACGCGCGGCGATCGCCTTCAGCTGCTCGGCCGTGCGCATCATGGTGGTCTCATCCTCAATGACACAGGGGCCGGAGATAAGAAACAACTTATCGGATCCACAGCGGATGTTCCCGATGTCTACGATATTGGGCGCTTGCATGGGCTCCTCGACCCCTCCGACGGGTTATTGGCCCTCCCAAACAGGGAAGGTTCGTGTCAAAACTGGCCGTCAATAGCATAAAACCGAGTGACCTTCAATATTTACCCCCCTTTTTGTCGTTGCGGCGGCCCATCCTCGCGGCCTTCGCGTTCGCATAATAATTGACACTGAAAAAACAATCACTTATGGTTCAGCGTTTTGCGTACGGATGCCTTTTCCCGACCGTATCGCCACGGAAAGAATGATTTCAATTCAACGAATCACGTTTTGGCCAGCATGCACGCATCGAACTCTATTTTTCCGACATCCATCCGCTGGGCGTTTCGGGCTTACGATCAGGTCTGGAAACCGGCCATGGCGGGGCTTCGCCACCACATGAAAATGCGCGAGGGTTTTTCACAACGTATGCTGGCAGAGCCGTTCCGGCACCCGACCGACATCTGGATCCAGGCGGCCTCGGCCGGCGAGTCGCATCTGGCCGGCATGCTCATGGAGCGACTGGCGCGGGAAGATGATTTCCGGATACTGGCCACCACCAACACCCGGCAGGGTCTGGACATTCTCGCGGCGACGGCGGCCCGCCTGAGAAAAAAAGGCCCCGGCAGCGGCATCCAGACTCGTTTTTTTCCCTTCGATCGCCCGGCCATCATGCGCCGGGCCGTCCACAACCTGCAACCCCGCCTGATGGTCCTGCTGGAAACCGAACTGTGGCCGGGACTTATCTATACCCTGCGTCAGGCGGGCATCCCCATCCTCATGTTGAATGCCCGCCTGCAGGCCCGCAGCCTGAAGACCTACCGTCTGTGGCCGGGCCTCTGGCGTCATCTATCACCGGACCGTATTCTGGCGGTCAGCCGGGCGGATGCCGGCCGTCTGGAACGTCTGTTCGACCGCTGTCCCGTGGAAATCATGCCGAATATGAAGTTCGACCGGATGGCGCTTCCCCCGGATTCGGGCCCGGCCGCGCAACCCCTTGCCTGGACCAGGCATTTACCGCCCGATTCGCCCTTTGTCGTCCTGGGTTCCATCCGCCGGGAAGAAGAAATCGTGGTGGCTAAAATGATCGCCCACCTGCTGCAGCGGCGGCCGGATCTGGTGGTCGGCCTTTACCCGCGCCATATGCACCGCATTGAGCCCTGGCGCCGACGGCTGCAATCGATTGGTATTCGATATTGGCTGCGCTCCCGGATCGATCGCGACGTTAAAAAGGGCACGGTGATTATCGGGGATATTTTCGGTGAACTCGTTCAGACCTATCCTTTGACCGCCGGCGTCTTTGTTGGCGGCAGTCTGGCGCCCCTGGGCGGTCACAACTTTCTCGAACCGCTGCTGGGCGGCATCGCCGCTGTTATTGGCCCCTACCGACAGGCCTTCGAATGGGTCGGCCCGGACCTTTTTCGGGACAACCTGGTCCACGTGGCCACCGACTGGCGCGCCGCCGCCCGACTGCTGCTGAATGAACTGTCGGCGGCCGGCCCCAAAAACGATATTCAGCGCCGGGCCGCTGCCTTCTTCGAGCGACACCGGGGGGGAACCAAACAAGCCTGCCTTGCCATCCGGGAGATCCTCACCGGCACCTGAGAAGGCCGTCTCGGAATTTCTCCTTGGCCGTCAATTCCTGTTTGACATTCACACCTGATATTTATTATTTTCCACCGTTTTGATTTTTTCTAAAACCCGATGGCCATCCATGCTTCAACCGCCAGACCAAAGGCCGGCTTGCCGCCGCCCGGATACCGAAACCGGCAAACCCGCGGCAGCAAACCCGAGCCGACGAATTCTGCTTGTCCAGACCAGCTATCTGGGGGATACTATTCTTTCAACCCCCCTGATTGCCGCCCTGCACCAGCTCCATCCCCGGGCCGAACTGTGGATGATGACCACACCGGCAGGGGCCGAACTGGTTCAGCGTGACCCCCGGCTCCAAAAGGTCATTGCCTTCGACAAGCGTGATCGTGACAAAGGGATCGCCGGTCTGCTGCGCATGAGCCGGCACCTGCGACGTCTGCGCTTCGACCGGGCCTACGCCCTGCAACGTTCCTATCGGACGGCGCTGATGCTGTGGTTAAGTGGAATCGGTTACCGGACGGGCTTCCGCAGCGCCAGGGGGTCTTTTCTTTACAATGCGCGGCTGCCGCGAAATCCGCACCATCACGACGTCCGGCGCAATCTGTCCCTGCTGACGGGCGAAGCACCGTTGGCGGCTTTGCGGACCGAGATGCGGCTTTTTCCGCCGTCGGTCGACAGCATTGACCCCGGCCTGGCCAGGCATATTAAGCCTCAAAGGCCCTATGTCCTGCTGGTCCCCGGCAGCGCCTGGGCAACCAAACGATGGCACGGAGCGCACTACCGCGTGGTGGCGGACCGACTCATACACCAGGGCTACCGCGTCATCCTGATGGGCGCGGCCGCCGATCAGCGGGTCAACCGCCAGGTGGCCCGGGGCCTGCCGGTCGTCGACCTGACGGCCCGGACCTCGGTGGCCGAAGCGATGACCCTGGGGCAGCATGCCGC
>JAERRP010000805.1 GCA_016735415.1 Desulfobacterales bacterium
TGGCAGATGGTTCAGCCCACCTTACGAAATAGGGAAACAGGTGAGGTTACGCCGGGAAAACTGGAAAAAACTGAAATACCCGTGCCCGGGCTTAAGCCCGGCGAAGTTCTGGTGGAAGTGGCCGGTTGCGGCGTGTGCCATACGGACCTTGGATATTTTTATGATGGGGTACCGACGGTTTCAAAACCCCCTTTGACATTGGGGCATGAAATCTCCGGGATCGTTGTTGACGGAGACGAAAAATGGCTGGGAAAAGAAGTGATTATCCCCGCGGTGATGCCCTGTCGGAAGTGTATCCTCTGCAAGACCGGCCGGGGAAACCGGTGCCTCGACCAGAAAATGCCGGGCAACAGTATCGGTCCCTATGGTGGTTTCTCAAGCCATATCCCTGTGCCGAGTATCGATCTTTGTGAAGTCAAGGATCGGGGAGACATACCCCTTTCCCATCTGGCCGTTGTCGCTGATGCCGCGACCACACCTTACCAAGCAGCCAAAAGGGCCGATCTACAACCGGGCGACAATGTCGTGATCGTCGGCATTACCGGTGGCGTGGGCCAGTATATGGGGCAGATTGCCAAGGCATTGGGTGCAAAAAACGTTGTCGGGATCGCGCGAAATCAGGAAAAACTGGACCGGGCCCTGAACTTTGGCGCCGATTTCGTCATCAACTCCACTGATAAGGATGCCAGGCGTGTGTCCAAGGAATTCAAGGGAATATGCAAAGGAAGCGGCCTTCCTAATTTTGGATGGAAAATCTTTGAAGTGACCGGGGCAAAGGGCGGTCAGGAGATCGCATTGACCCTGCTCGGATTCACCGGGAAGCTGGTTGTGGTGGGATTCGGCATGGCCAAGACGGAATATGCCATTGGCCGTCTGATGGCCTTTGATGCCGAGCTTATCGGTACCTGGGGATGCCTCCCCGAGTATTATCCCGTTGTTCTGGATATGGTCCTGAGCGGCAAAATCAATATGGAAGCGTTTGTTGAAATCCGTGCCATGAGTACGATTGCCGAGACCTTTGCCGAGGCTCACAAGACACCGCCCATGAGGCGCATCGTGCTGACTCCCGATTTTTAGGGTTGTTCAGGTACACAACAAACCAAAATAGAAATGAAAAAGGTAAAGGAGAAAATATTATGGCCTTGGAATGGATGCCGAGAGACAATGAAAAGAAAGATCACGCACTTCATACAGATGTTCACTGGGGCACGGAGGCGCCCTGCGTAGTCTATGAAAACCGCCCTTTGACGGATCCCAAGGGCAATGGGGTGGACGGACTTTATGTGTCCTGGATCCGGTTGAACAACCCCAAACAGTACAACTCTTATACGACGGAGATGGTTAAAGGGGTCATCGCGGGTTTTGAGAACGCATCTTTAGATCGCAGCGTTGTTGCGGTCGTATTCACCGGTACGGGCCCCTACTCCTTCTGTACGGGCGGCAATACCAAGGAATACAGCGAATTTTACAGCCTGCGCTGTGATGAATACGGTCAGTACATGGAATTGTTCAATCATATGGTGGATGCTATTCTGGCCTGCAAAAAACCGGTCATCAGCAGGGTTAACGGCATGCGCGTCGCCGGGGGGCAGGAAATCGGCATGGCCTGCGACCTCGCCATTTCTTCGGATCTGGCCATTTTCGGTCAAGCCGGACCCAAACACGGTTCAGCTCCCGACGGTGGTTCCTCCGACTTCTTGCCATGGTATCTGAGCATTGAAGACGCCATGTGGAACTGTGTTTCCTGTGAAATGTGGTCCGCCTATAAAATGAAAGCCAAAACCCTTATCAGTAAAGTGGTTCCGGTTTTGAAGGTGGATGGCGAATGGGTGAGAAACCCCATGATCATCACCGACAAGTATGTGGACAATGGCGAAGTGGTTTACGGTGAGTATAAGACCGGTCCCGAGGCCAAGGAAGCCCGTGCCTTTGTGAAAAAGCATCAGCCCAATGCGGATTTCGAGCTGCTGGACAAAGAAGTTGATAAGATCATATGGACTTTTGCCAACCTGTTTCCCGGTTGCCTGATCAAATCCATTGACAGTGTCCGCGCCAAGAAAAAATTCTTCTGGGATTACTCCAAGAATTACAACCGTCACTGGTTGGCGGCGAATATGGG